>JBGPEF010000087.1:0-13526 GCA_041482675.1 Tepidisphaeraceae bacterium
CGGGCCGCGTGTAAGTCTCGCTCCGGCTGCGCCTGCGCGAGACTTACACGCGGGAATACCCGGAAAGAGGACAGTTCTATTGCAACAGAAACCGTGACATTTCTATTGCAACCGGACACCTCGCAAAGCAGGCGGCTTGCCAATGGGTGGGGGCGTCGCTAGTATTCCCGGTTCGATTTTTTCTGGCGAATCCCTGGCTGACGGCGGCTGTATTGGCCGCACGCACGTCCGGGGAGAGGAGTTGATTTCATGAAACCGAAGATTCATCCGAGATATCAGAACTGCACGGCGCACTGTGCGTGTGGGAATACGTTTACCACGCGCAGCACGATGGCCAAGATCAATGTGGATATATGCTCGGCGTGTCATCCGTTTTTTACGGGGAAGCAGAAGTTTGTGGATACGGCCGGGCGGGTGGAGCGATTCAGCAAGAAGTTTGGGGGGACCTATAGCTTTCAGAAGACGGCAGCGCCGGGGAAGGGTGCACCGGCGGCTGCGCCGGCACCGGCACCGGCGAAGTGAAGCGGATGGAGAGTAGAAGATAGAGGTTAGAAGATAGAGGATAGAACAGACCCTCACCCTGTCCTCTCCCGGCGTACCGGGAGAGGGAATAAGAGGTGAAGGAAAATAGAATGCGACGCCGTTGTGCATGCAGCCCCCGTCAAAGAGCACAACGGCGTTCTTTTTTTGCGCTGTGGGCGGTGAAACTTCTGTTGGGGATGGTGTGCATGTGGGTGGTGGGGGGATGTCATCATTACTACCGGCCGCGGGCGGTGCAGCCGCCGATGATGGGGTTGATGGAGCCGACGCCGGTGGAGACGATGCAGGCGATGGTGACGCCGCCGGTGGGGTGGAAGATGGAGCCGCTGAAATCTTCCGACCGGCACCTGCATCAGATCTGGGTGAGTCCGAGTGGTGAGACCGCATTTGGAGCGATCCGGTTTAGATTGCCGCTGCCGATCGGGCCGAGTTTGTTGATGGGGCGGTTCCTGGCGGAGATGCGGCGGCTGGAACAAACGGGGACGGTCCTCAGCCGGGAAGAGGATCCGAAACTGCCGGGAATCCGGTTTGTGGCCGAAGGGGGAATTCATACGGTGAGGGTGAATCTGATCACGCACGGGTTCCGCGGGTGGGCGTTTTATGCGGGGACGTATACGGGAGAGGCGGAGAACAAGGCGGAGCTGGAATTAGCAGAGCGGGCGCGGGAGGCGAGTTCGCCGGGGTTGCCGGCGGATTATCAAGAGCAGGGGGCAAGGGACAATGCGCGAGGGACAAGGGACAACGCGAAAGGCACTAGTGGAGGAGAGAAGTAGGCAGGTTCTGTGAGATAGACAACAGAGGGGGCGAATGGGGAACGGGGGCAAAAAATGCCGGAAATGCGGGGGAAATTAGGGTTTTTTCCGTGCGGATTCCGGTTGATTCCGTCCGATAACGTATTAGGATCGATGTGGTTGTGGGATAGAGGCTTTGGGCTTCGGGCGCGCGAAAGCGCAGTTGGGGCTTCATTTATGGGCACTCTTTCTGGTGTAGCAAGGGGTTCTGGACTGGCCGCAATCTTTGCGGTTGTGTTCGCTTTCGTGTCGGGATGCCAGATGACGGCTCCCGCGTCGAAGGCGCTGCTCACGGAGTATCGTGAGAAGGTGGATGAGTCGGGATTGGCGCTGCCGACGGCGGTGGACCCGCTGAAGGCGAACATCGCGTTCCCGGCCGGATGGCAGGCGCTGCCGCTGCAAAAGTCAGCGCTGTACGCGCATCAGCAATGGAGGTCGCCGAGCAAGCGCACCGGCGTGGGCGTGACGTATGTACACATGCCGCTGCCGCTGAGCACCAAGACGCTGGTGTGGTTTGCGATGAACGAGGCGGGGAAGAAATCGCTGGATGGGAAGATCATCCGGCAATGGAAGGATGAACTGGGGCGGGAGTGGTTTGAGGCCGAGAATAACAGATATCACATGACCGGCTACGTGATGACGCGCGGGTTTGATGCGTGGATCAATTACTGCGGGTATCGCACCCAGGAGCCGATGGAGCCGATGGAGATTCAGCTGGGCAATCGGGCGCTGGACACGGTGATGCCGCTGTCGGTGATGGGAAGGTCGCAGATTCAGGCGGCGACGGCCCAGTAGATCCTTCGGCGTCGCTGGCCGCAGAGTAAACACGAAGGACACTAAGGCACGAAGGCCAACTCGGCGAATGACGCGGATTGCGGGAGGATGGCGGGTTGGTATTAATCAGAGATTTGTATGCACGGGAGCGGGCGCTGGAACGCAGCGCCCGTTTTTATTTGCGCGGGCCCAGAGGACATAGAGAGAAGAGTGGCCGCAGATGAACGCAGATTTGCGCAGATCAAACTTGTTTTTTGAGTTCGCGTATAATTTGCGGTGATGGCGAAGGCGCGGGTTCATTTTCTTTGCAACAACTGCGGGGCGGTGCAGGTGAAGTGGATGGGGAAATGTCCGGATTGCGGGACGTGGGATTCCCTGGAGGAATATAAGGAGCCGACGTTTGATGCGCGGGCGGAGAGGAGCGGGAAACTGGCGGCCGAAATGGAGCGTGGGGTGGGGGCGTCGGAGCCGATGGTGATCGGGGAGATTGAGGAGGTGGATGCGCCGAGGTTGAAGAGCGGGATTGGGGAGTTTGATCGGATATTGGGGGGAGGGATTGTGGCCGGGTCGGCGATTCTGGTGGGGGGGGAGCCGGGGATTGGGAAATCGACGTTGTTGTTGCAGGTGGCGGATGCGTTGGCGGGAAAGGGTTCAGGGTTCGGGGTTCAGGGTTCAGCAAAAAAAGGGGAGAAGAATGGGGCGGTGCTTTACGTGACCAGCGAGGAGAGTGCGCGGCAGACGGCGATTCGGGCGGTGCGGCTGGGGGCGGGGGCGAAGAGTTTGCTGGTTTTGGCGGAGACGAATGTTGAGCGGATTATCAATCAGATTCGCAAGCATCGGCCGGCGGTCGTGGTGGTGGATTCGATTCAGATGATCTACAAGCCGCAGTTGCCGGCCGCGCCGGGATCGGTGACGCAGCTTAGGGATTGCTGCATGGAGTTGGTTTACCTGGCGAAGGTGTTGGGGGTGGCGATTTTTTTTGTGGGGCATGTGACCAAGGCGGGCACGCTGGCGGGGCCGAAGATCATTGAGCACATCGTGGATACGGTGGTTTATTTCGAGGGGGATCGGTTTCATACGCATCGGGTGGTGAGGTGCGTGAAGAATCGGTTTGGGAGTACGCACGAGGTGGGGTTGTTTGAGATGACGGGGGAGGGGTTGCGCGAGGTGGCGGATCCGGGGAAATTGTTTATCGAGCAATATGGAAGCGCGGGGCCGCCGAGTGGGTCGGTGGTAACGGCGGCGATGCAGGGGTCGCGGGTGTTATTGGTTGAGGTGCAGGCGCTGACGGCATCGTCGGTGATTGGGGCGGCGAAGAGGAAAGTTTCGGGGGTGAGTTCGGATCGGGTGGCGATGATTATCGCGGTGCTGGAGAAGCGCGCGGAGATGAGGCTGGCGGCGGATGATGTGTTTGTGAATGTGGCCGGGGGGGTGAAGGTGGCGGAGCCGGCGATCGATCTGGCGATTGCGCTGGCGATCGCGTCATCGCACATGAATCGGCCGATGGCGGCGGGGACGCTGGCGGTGGGGGAGTTGGGGTTGGGTGGAGAGGTCAGGTCGGTGCCGCAACTGGAGAATCGGTTGAAGGAGGCGTCGCGGTTGGGGTGTTCGCAGGCGATTGTGCCGCACGTGGGAGGGGCGGTGCCGAAACTGGGGGGGATGGCGCTGCATGAGGTGAGGCGGTTGTCGCAGGCGATGGCGGCGATGTAGATCTTCGAGGGGAGGATTAAACACAAAGACTCGAAGGGCACGAAGGACACGAAGAGCAACTTGTCGGAGAGCGCGGATTTGGTGGGGGAGGGGTGGGATTTTTATTGAAACGTTGGGGGCGGGAATTATGATTGGTTTTCCTGCCATTTGTGTCGGCTCTGGCATCTGCATCTGGATCACACACCGAAGGAGGATTGCCATGGACCGCCCAGGTTTTTCTCGCGGCTTTTTGATTACGGTATTGTTCATTGCGGGTGCTGCGCGCGATGGATGGGGTGAGGCGGCGGTGCCCCTGGCGCCGGGGGTGAATGCGGGGAATTTTGCGATTACGCCGGATGGGTCGCACGTCGTTTTTGAGAGCTACCAGGAGACTGGGAATGTTTTGTATGGGGCGCGGACGGATGGTGGGGGAGCGGTGACGTTGTCGCTTGGGAGCGGATCGGCGTTTTTGTTCAACAGCAAGTTCACGCCGGACAGTTCGAAGATTGTTTTTAACAGCAATGAGTTTCCGGGGGGAGAGTGGCATGTGGCGACTTATTCGAACCGGGTTGATGGCATCGGTGGGCCGGTGCTGCTGAATATGTCGAAGGTTTATGATGATGATTCGAGCCAGTACAACCTGGCGATTTCGCCGGATAGCGGGCGGGTGGCGATCCGGGCGGACCAGGGGGATTATGATTTTGATCTGCTGAGCCGGCCGGTGAATGGGAGCCTGGCAGCGATTCCGCTGAACGAAAACGGCCACGGCGGCGGCTTTGGAGAGGGTGTGCAATACAACTGGACGGCGGCCGGAAATCGCATGGTCTTTGCCGCGCCGCCGGCGGGCGGGGGCGCGAATAATCTGTACAGCCGGCTGTTTGATGGAAGTTTGCCGGCGGTGCAGCTGAGCCCGGAGGGACGCACTTTCGTGGACTACGTGGTCAGCGGAGATGGGTCAAGGGTGGCATTGACGGCGACTGGGACTGGTGGCCGGGGTTTGTACAGTCGCGCAGTCGATGGGGGGCCACTGACAATCCTGGCCGGCGAGGATGATCATCCGCAGGCGTTCATTGGTCTATGGATTGATCCGCATGGTCAGCACGTGGTCTTCAACACGGATCTCCATTTGTCCACGGTGCCGGCCGATGGGTCCGCGGAGCCGAAATCGCTCAGTCCCTATCCCGCGGGGCAGGACGTCCAGGTGGCGATTTCGCCGACCGGTGGGAAGGTGGCCTTGCTTTCCCGGCCGGGCGGGAGCGGGCCGCTGGAATTGTTCGTCAGCGACATCGATGGGAGCAGCGCACCAAAGAAACTGAATCTGCCGCTGCCGGTGGGGGGGAGCATCGACTATTTGGCGTTTGCGCCGGATGGCCAGCATCTGATTTATTTTGGGGATCAGGTGACGGATGGGGTGGAGGAGATGTTCAGCGTGCCGGTGGATGGGAGCGCTTTGCCGGTAAAACTGGGACCGGCGGGTGCGTTTGCGGTGAGCCACGATGGCAAGACGGTTTTCACCGTATCGGGCGGCGGCCCATTCATGTGGCAGGCGATCAATGCGACGCCGATTGATGGGGGAGAGCCGGTGCAGATTGCGAACAATCCATTTGCGACCGGTGGGATTTATCGGTGGGAGCTTACGCCGGATGATTCGATGTTGATCTTCACGGCGGACAATGCGGGCGGGACGAGCGAGATTTTCGCGGTGGCGATTCCGGAGCCGGGGGGAATGGCGATGGTGATGCTGGGGGCGATCGTGTTGACGCGGCGACTTGCGCGACGGTGGATTTAGTAACTATCTCAAAAGCCCGTTTTCAGGGTCGCGAACAGCCCGTTTTGGGCCTTTTGAGATAGCCTCTTAGTCGTCGATGAACTCGCAGCCGACTTCGAATTCGTCCTTGCCTTTGCCTTTTCGGCAGCGGTTGACGCAGACGCGGCTGCTGACGCGGATCTCTTTGGTGACCAGGTGGATGCGGTGGGTGGAGCCAAGGGAGACCTGTTTGTCAATTATGAAGCCGATGCCGGCCAGGGAGATGTTGTTGACGCGGACGGGGTAGCCGGGGGCGAGGAATGGGGCGGCTTCATCGAAGAGGGTGGCGGGGGCTTCGAGGAGCTGGCGGCGGCCGCGGCGCTTTTCGGAGACGAGATCGGCGGGATTGACGACGAGGCGCGACGGGGTGCGGGTGGCCATGTAACTGCTATCGTCAGCGCGATGTCGGGGCTTTGAAATTTTAAAGTTTTTCAGCGGACGGGGGGCGGGAATTACCGGACGCGCCCGCGGACGGCTCAGGATTTCTTCTGGGGGGAGATTTCGCGGAGATATTGGAAGGAATAGATGCCGCTGCCATGGTTGTCGGACCAGTCGAGGCGCATGGCGTAGCCGCCGACCAGCTCGGCATCGAGGACGGTGAGAGGGTTGGAGTAGTTGCCGGGGAGAAGATTTAATCTGGATTTGGGTTTGGGACCCTTGTCCTCCTCGCGGACCTGGCGGCAGAGGGCGCAGGGACACATGGAGCGGAGGAGGGAGAGGGGATAGGTGGAGGTGAGGCCATCCTGCCATTCGATTTCGAGTTTTTCGTCTTTTTTGAGGTTGAGGCGGATGGGGGTGGATTGGAGGGACATTACGTCAGCATTATATGCCGCCGGGTCGATTATCGCAGTTTGGAGAGACTGGCGCTGCGGACGTAATCGGAGATGCCGCGAAAACCGCGGCTTCGTGCGGCCTCTTCCAGCAGCATTTTTTCCTCAGACGTGAGGCGGATGTTGATTTGCTCACTGCGGGTATTTTCTGATGCGGGCGGCGGCGGTGCTTTTCTGGTTTCGAGAAGATAGGCGACGGCTGTGGTCAGAGCATCGCGTGTGGCGCGAACACACTCGTCGGGAGTCTTGCCATCATTCATCACGTAGGGCATTTCGAGGCCCCGGCCGTAGTATTCGCCATCTTCGGAACGGATGATGATCTGATAAGAGTCGGCAATTTCGCGAGCGCGGCGCAGGATCTCCTGGTTGAAAGGCCGATCAAGTTTCTTCGATGGCTTTTTGGACTTTGCGGACATATGCGGGCTTAACCTTTCCGCGATGCACGGGAATCGAAATCAGGTTCGCACCGGACTTTTCAAAAATATGGTGCGAGCCACTGATCCTGCTCAGTGTCCAGCCATTCTGTTCCAACAACCTCCGGACTTCGGCGAAGCGAATTTCGCTGGCCATAACAATTCATTTCTGTGCCCACAGACAATGATCGGTAAAGTATAGCATACGCTATACGACAAATCAACCCTTCAGTCGTTCTCTCAGCCGCTCCTGGACGACTTTGGGGTTCAGGCCTTTGGTGGATTTCATGATCATTCCGACCAATGCGCCCATGGCGGCTTGTTTGCCGCTTCGGTAGTCCTGGAGGGGTTGGGGGTTTTTGGAGAGCACGGCGTCGATGGCGGAGTCGATGGAGGAGGTGTCGGATTGCTGGAGAAGGCCGAGTTGGGTGGCGGTTGATTCGGCGGAGGCATCGTTGTCCAGCATGGCTTCCATGACTTTGCCGGCGGGTTCGGAGGGGGCGAGTTTGTTTTGGTCGATGAGGTTGGCCAGTTCGGCGAGGCGGTTGGGTTTGAGGCCGAGTTGGCCGAGGGGGGTGTTGCGCTGGTTGGAGAGGCGGCGGGCGTGGGAGAGGAGGAGGTTGGCGATGCGCTTGGGATCAGCGCCGGCGGCGATGGTTTGCTCGTAGAGGTCGCCGGTGGCGCGGTCGGAGGAGAGAGTGGCGGCGTCGGCCGGGGAGAGGTTGAGTTTTTCGGTGTAGCGCTTGCGTCTCGCGGCGGGGAGCTCGCCGATTTGGGATTTTAATTCGCTAAGCCAGGCGTCGTTGACGAGGACGGGCATCAGGTCGGGGTCGGGGAAGTAGCGGTAGTCGTGGGCTTCTTCCTTGTCGCGCTGGTGGAAGGTGGCGCCGGTTTTTTCATCCCAGCCGTAGGTGGATTTTTTGCCGAGGGAGCCGGTTTCCTGCCACTGGTGAAGCTGGCGCTGGATTTCGTACTCGGTGGCGCGCTCGAGGACGGAGAAGCTGTTGAGATTTTTGATTTCGGTGATGGCGGTTTTGTGAATGACGCCGTTTTGATCGGTGATGTGGACGTTGATGTTGGGCTCGAAGCGCATGTGGCCCTTTTGCATCTCGGCTTCACTCACGCCGAGGTATTGGACGAGTTTTTGGAGTTCCTGGGCGAAGGTGGCGACTTGCTTGGGGCTGGTGAGATCGGGTTCGGTGACGATTTCCAGAAGCGGAGTGCCAGCGCGGTTGAGATCGACGATGGAGTGGTCGATTGCGTGGCCGCCGGGGGCTTCGTGGAGGAGTTTGCCGGCGTCTTCTTCGAGATGGGCGCGGCGGATTCGGATGGTTTTGGTGGAGCCGTCTTCGATGGTGATGTCGAAGTGGCCATTGGAGCAGAGGGGGAGGTCGTACTGGGAGATCTGGTAGTTTTTGGGGAGGTCGGGGTAGTAGTAGGATTTGCGGTCCCACTTGGTGAAGGGTGCGATGCGGCAGTTGAGGGCCAGGCCGGTTTTGATGGAGAATTCGACGGCTTTTTTGTTGAGGACGGGGAGTGTGCCGGGGAGGCCGAGGACTTGGGCATCGACGAGGGAGTTGGGTTCTGCGCCGAAGGCGTTGGCGGCGGCGGTGAACATTTTGGAGAGGGTGGCGAGCTGGACGTGGATTTCGAGACCAACTAGCACCGTGAAGGATTGGATCGCTCGGTCGGGCATGGGGGGAGTATAACGCGATCTGTGATTCGAAAAAGAACCCTCACCCTGCCCTCTCCCGGAGTACCGGGAGAGGGAAATAGAGATCACGGGCGAGACGCCCGTGCCACGTGGAGAGGGAGAAGAGGACACGGGCGGGATGCCCGTGCTACGGTTACGCGTGCTGGACGAATTGGTCGTAGAGGTGGGCGTATTTGCCGTCGAGATTGATTAGCTGGCGGTGGGTGCCGCGCTCGACGATTCTGCCCTGGTCGATGACGAGGATGCAGTCGGCGCGGAGAATTGTGCTGAGGCGGTGGGCGACGATGAAGGTGGTGCGGTTTTCGAGGAGTTTTTCGAGGGATTCCTGAATCAACACCTCGGTTTCAGTATCGACGGAGCTGGTGGCTTCGTCGAGCATGAGGATTCGCGGGTCGGCCAGGAAGGCGCGGGTGAAGCAGATGAGCTGGCGCTGGCCGAGGGACATGCTGGCGCCGCGCTCGCCGACTTCGGTTTTGAAGCCATCCTTGAGGTTCATGATGGCGTCGCAGGAGCCGATGGATTTGGCGGCGTTGATCACATCGTCATCGCTGGCGCTGGGTTTGGCGTAGCGGATGTTTTCCATGACCGTGCCGGTGAAGAGATAATTCACCTGCAAAACCAGGCCGGTTTGGCGGTGGAGAGATTCGCCGGTGATGTGGCGGAGGTCGTGGGCATCGACGGTGATCTGGCCTTTTTGCGGCTGATAGAAGCGGGCGATGAGGGAGATGATGCTGGATTTGCCGGAGCCGGTTGCGCCGACGAGGGCGACCATCTGGCCGGGCTGGGCGGTGAAATTGATTTCGTGGAGGATGGGGCGGTCGGGGTTGTAGCCGAAGGTGACATTTTGGAATTTCACTTCGCCGTTGATTCGCGGGAGGGGATAGGCGGCGGGGAGATCCTGCACATCGGGAGCGGTGTCGAGGAGGCTGAAGATGCGTTCCGCGCCGGCCATGGCCTGGAGGAGGAGATTGGAAAAGGTGCCGAAGTCGATGATCGGGTTCATGAACCAGTCCCAGTACAAAAACGCGGCGACGACAGCGCCGACGTTGCGGACGCGGCCGGAGGCGATGAGATAGCCGCCGAAAAGCAGGATGATGACGCGGCCGACGAAGCCGATGAGATTGAGGAGCGGTTGATAGATGCCGTTGACGCGGGAGAGGACGACGTTGTTGGAGGTATTCACTTCCTGGAGGCCGTTGAAGACGCCGAGGTTGGGGGATTGGCGGTTGAAGGCGGTGACGACGCGGACGCCGGTGATATTTTCGGCCAGATTGGTGCTGACGCGAGTGAAGCCTTCGCGGACGACCTGCCAGCCGTCGGCAGCGCGGCGGCGGTAAATGTAATTGGCGATAAAGAGGACGGGGCCGAGCCAGACAACGGAGAGGAAGAGGCGGGGCTCGGTGTAGAGGAGCATGGCGGCGGCGATGGTGATCATCAGCGAGTTCTTGACGATCTTGTCGATGCCCCAGACGTTAACTTCGCGAAGGCTGGAGATGTCGGAGGTGCAGCGGGAGATGATTCTTCCCAGTTTGGTGCGATCGTAAAAGCTCATGGAGAGGCGCTGGAGGTGGTCGAACATGTGGCGGCGGAGATCGAATTGCACAGTCTCGCCAGCGCGGGTCATGATGATGATGGAGAGGCGCTGGAGGAGCATGGCGGCGGCGAGAACGGCGGCCCAGAGCAGGACGATGGAGATGACGTGGGTGATGGCGGAGGATTGGGAGATGGTTGGGTATCGGCCGGCGGCGTAGGCGGTGGTGTAATCGACGATAGCGCCGATGAAGCGCGGGGAGAGCATTTCCAGGCAGACCATGGCGACGCCGAAGACGATGCCGAGGGCATATTGTTTCTTGTAGGGGGCAAGGAAAGAGACGAGCCGACGCACCAGCGGCCATTCGATGGGGCGATAGCGGGCTTCTTCATCGCCGGCGAGGTCGCGCGCGGTTTCGGGGGCGGGACGGTAGGCGAAGGGGTTGCGGAAGATGGATCTAATGTTTTGGAACATTTTTATCCCAAATTCGCTTCGCTTCCGGCGGGGTCCTGGCCTTTGGCGGCGGCGGCGGTGGCGTTGACTTTGTTCTCGTGCTGGATGCGCTTCATGTGCGAAAGCTCGTCGCCTTCGGCGTCGCGCTCGATTTCGTCGCCGTAGAGCTGGACTTGGGCGATGTTGCGATAGTGGCCTTCTTCTTCCATGAGCTGGGCGTGGGTGCCCATCTGGGTGACGCGGCCTTGTTCGAGGACGATGACCAGGTCGGCCTGTTTTACCGTGCTGATGCGGTGGGCGATGATGAAGGTGGTTCGGCCTTCGAGGACGAAGCGCATGCCGCGGCGGATCAGGTCTTCGGTTTCGGGATCGATGGCGGCCGTGGCATCATCGAGGATGAGGACGCGGGGATTGGAGAGGATGGCGCGGGCGATGGCGAGGCGTTGGCGCTGGCCGCCGGAGAGGGATGCGCCGCGCTCGCCGAGCATGGTGTGATAGCCTTTGGGGAGTGTTTCGATGAATTCGTGGGCCTGGGCGAGGCGGGAGGCGGCTTCGACTTCGCCGCCGCGGATGTGGGGGCGGCCGTAGGCGATGTTGGCTTCGACGGTGTCGCTGAAGAGATACGTTTCCTGGAAGACGACGGCGACTTGCGTGCGGAGGCTGTCGAGGGTGATGTCGCGGGTGTCGCTGCCATCGATGATGATTCGGCCGGACTGGGGATCGTAAAAGCGAGCGATGAGGTTTACGAGAGTGGTTTTGCCCGCGCCGGTGGGGCCGACGATGGCGATGACCTGGCCGCCTTTTACTTCGAATGACACATCGTGAAGGACGGGTTTTTTCGGATCATAGCCGAAGCTGACCTTTTCGAATTTCACTGCACCGGGGCCGTCGGGGGGGAGGGGTTTGGCGTGGGGCGATTCGGCAATGGTGGGAGGAGCGCTGAGCACTTCATGCAGGCGACGGGCGGAGACGATGGCGGCCTGGTATTGCTCGTTGATGGTGGCGACCTGCTGGAGACGGCTGAGGATTGCGCCCATGGCCGCGCCGAGGATGAGGATGTCGCCGGCGTTGAATTTGCATTTGATGATGAGGATGGCGGCGGCGAGGAAGAGGGTCAGATGCGAGGCGGTGGCGATCGAGCGGATCACCGGGGTGAAATTGGCGAACATGCGGATGCGCTTGAGGACGCGGGTGAAAAAGGCGTCGCAGTTGAGCTTGTATTTTTCGATTTCGAGCTGCTCGGTTGCGAAGGCCTTGACGACGTGAACGCCGGCGATGTTTTCGGTGATGATGGAAATGTTGCGATCATCGGCCTCCATCACTTCGCGCTGGGCGGGCTGGACTTTTTTGCTGAAGCGGAGGATGTACCAGGTCCACAGGGGCAGCGGGGCGAGGGCGAGCAGGGCGACCCAGGGACTGCGGAAGGAGAGGAGGAGGATGTAGCCGCCGACGATGAGGACGATTTCGCCAGTGACGAGGATGGCGGTGTTGATGAACTGGCGGACGTTCTGAAGATCGCTCAATGCGCGGTTGATGAGCTGGCCGGTGGAGAGGCGGTCGTGGAAGCTGAAACCGACGCGCTGGAGCTTGTCGTACACCGCTTCGCGGATGTAGAAGACCATCTCCATGCTCATCTTCTGGTTGGCCACTTCGCGGAGGTAGCGGAGGATGCAGAGGGCGGCGGTGAGGGAGGCGAGGATGAAGATGTAATGGCGGAGAATGATGGCGTCGGGATCCGCGCCACGGACCCAGGCGAGGAAGCCATTGGACATTGCGATGGGACTGAGGTGGATTTTCTGGATGTGGCCGACAACCAGGCCGGTCTGGCGGACGGCGAGGATTTCAGCGCCGACCCAGAGGGCCAGATAAAGGCAGGCGAGGAAGATGAGCAGCCTGACGGGCGAGGCGAACTGGAACATCCAGCGGACGAGCTGGCGGTTGGTGGTGGGCGTAGTGGGGGCGATTTGCGGGTGCGGAGAAGAGGCAGCGTCGGCGATTGCGGCCGGCGTTGCGGTAATTATCGTTTGAGCCCGCGGCGAGGCGGGCGACTGCGTGGTCACGTCGTTAACTCGTTGGGAAGCCCGGAAAAGGATGCAAACTACTAGGAAAAGGCGGCGGGTCAATAAGCGGGGGGTAGAAAAGTAGACTGGATGAGGCGAGCTGCTGCGTGGGGGGGATTACGGAGGAGGGGAGGGCGCAGAAATTGCTCAATCAAAAACCACGGGCGGGGCGCCCGTGCCACGATTGGATTGGCGCCGTCAGCGGATTTTGTGAATGCTTTCGCGGGTGAGGGATTTGGCGACGGAGGCGGCGAGGCGGATGCGGGGGTCGGGGTCGGTTTGGAGTTCATCGATCAATCGCGTCGCGCCGAGCTGATCGCCAGCGCGGGGGGAGGTGTAGCGGCAGCGGCCGAGGGCGAGGATGGCCTCGACGCGCCACATCGAGTCGCCGGCGTTTTTTGCGAGAGCGGCGACGTCGCCGGTTTGGGGGTAGAGGACCATGATGGTGTTTTGCGGGGCCTCAATTTTCGATTTGTAGAAGGGGAGGATTTGAGCATCGATCTGCTTGAATCGCGAGGCTTCATCGCCGCTTTCGGAGATTTCGCCGAGCCATTTGGCGACGGAGAGCATTTCCCGCGCTTCGTGCCATTCATCAAAGACCAATCGCTCTTCGTAGAGCTTCACGCCGAGGGTGTAGACGGCGCGGTAGATCTCGCGGGCGCGGGAAACATTTTTGTCGAGCTCATTTTGGCGGCCGACCTTCATGGCGGTTTGGCCGAGCGAACGGAGGGCTTCCTTGAGGGCGGGACGATCCGAGTCATAGGTGATCAACTCCGCGAGGCGATCGGAGAAGACGCCGGGGCGGCGCATGGTGGCGGCTTTAACCAGGAGGTTCACGCCTTTTTCAATCTCCGCATATTCGGGCGAGTTTAATTTTCCGCGCTCGATGTAGGCGTTGTAGTGGCGAGTTTTGGCGTTGTAGTC
>JBGPEF010000088.1:0-13521 GCA_041482675.1 Tepidisphaeraceae bacterium
ACTGCTTGCCCACCTGCTCCATCGGCCCAACTGTCGCCCGCAGCGGCACCCCAAATGCCTCCCCCGGAATCTGCTCATAGTTCGTCGCCCCCGGCCGTTTCCACACCACATTCATCCTCATGTCCCCGGACCTGCTCATTTGATACAGCACGACATCATGCCGCCCGCGCTTCAGATCGATCCCAGCATTAAAGCGCGCATTCCCCGTCTGCCCCAACGCCATCAGCAACGGCTTGCCATCAACATAAAATGCCGCCCGATCCCCCGCCGAAATCGCAAACGAATATTTCCCCTCCTCCAGCACAATCAATGACCCACCATATCGCGAGATGATCGAGCTCTGATCATCAAACGGATTAAACCCCGCCTGAAGATGCGTCACCAGCATCTTCCCAATCGGTTCACCGCTCCGTTCCCACGCCGCCTCCACCTCCTTGAAGTCGGTGCCCATCGCTCCCTTGAGCTTGTGCATGTTGAGCAAAATCCCACACCGATACGCCACATCCTCCGTCCCCCGCGGCGGCGGCGGCGCTTTGGCATGTCCAAAATAAACGTAATAACGCCGCACCCCCCGAATCGGCGTAAACACGATCCGCATCCGATCCCCCGGCCCGATCATCAGCACGTGCGATGCAACGTATTTCCCCTCCTCCGTGGCCACGCGAATATTCTCGCCACTCGGCGAATGATGCCCGCCCGTATAAAAATCCGCCGTCGCCAGATCTTCAATCGCCGGCCGATCCCCCGCCCAATCCACATCCAACCCCCGCCGAAACGGCCACGCATTGTCCGCCCACCCCCCAAACGCCGGCCCGGCCAGCGCAAGTACCAACAATAAAGGGATGGTCCAGCCACGCGTCATCCGCTTAGACTGTAGCCGAGATGCCGGCTCTTCCGAAGGCGATTCTCTTCGACATGGATGGAACCATCACCCAGCCCATGCTCGATTTCCCCCGCATCAAGCGCGACATGGGAATCGGCCAGCGCCCCATCCTCGAAGCCCTCGCTGAAATGGACCAGCCAGCGCGGCAACTCGCCCAATCCATCCTCCATCGCCATGAAGAAGAAGCCGCCGCCAATTCAATCCTCAATCCCGGCTGCAAAGAAATCCTCGCCTGGCTGAATCGACACCAGATCGCGGTCGCCGTCATCACCCGCAACAGCCGCGCCAGTGTCAATACCGTCTGCGAACGCCACGGCCTCCAGTTTGAGGTCCTGATCACCCGCGAAGATGGCAAATTCAAACCCGACCCCGCCCCGCTGCTTGAAGCCTGCTGGCGGCTCAATGTCGAAAAGAACCATGCTTGGATGGTCGGCGACGATCAGTACGATGTGGAGGCCGGCCTGGCCGCCGCCATTCGCACCGTCTGGCTCAGCCACGGCCGCCCCAAACCCTTCGCCGCCCAGCCCTGGCGAGCGGTGCAGGATTTGCACGAGCTAACGACGCTCCTCCAGGACTGTCTGACTACCTGAAAGGTCACTATGCGCTTCGCCTTCGCGGCTTTTTTGTCTTTGCTCTTCGCAGCCGGAACTTTCGCCGAAGTTCCCCTCGATGCCTCATCCACCCGCGAGCAAATCCTCGACGCCCTCGACGCCCGCGGCCAGGGCCTCAAGGATTTCACCGCCGACGTCAGCCTCGCCGAATCCGACGCCCTCGGCGGCGATCCCACCACCCTCATCGGCAAAGTCTGGTATCAGTCCCTCGGCCAGGGCGATGCCCGCCTGCGCGTGATCTTCGACCAGAAAATGTTCGGCAAAAAGCCGCAGGCCAATTCCAAGGTGGAATACATGCTCGACAAGGGCTGGCTCACCGACCGCGATTACAAACGCAAAATCGAAGTCCAGCGCCAGGTCCTCAAGCCCGGCCAGAAAATGAACCTCCTCAAGCTCGGCGAAGGCCCCTTCCCCCTTCCCATCGGCCAGCCGCGCGACGAGGTGCTCAAGCAGTTTGATGTAAAAAAAATCGATTCCAAGCCCACCGATCCCACCGACACAGCGCACCTCGAGCTGGCCCCAAAGGAAAAAACCCAATTCGCCAAACGGTTCAAGAAAATCGACGTCTGGGTCGAATTCAAAACCAACTTCCCCCGCCGCATCGAGACCCTCGACAAAAGCGAATCCGAAACCCGAACCACCGACCTGACCAACATCAAAGTCAACGTCGGCCTCAACGACAACGATTTCGTCCAGGAAGCGATCGACAGTGGCTGGACAAAAAAGAGCGAGCAGATGGAATAATCACCGCGGCAATCGCCGGTCTCGAAAATACAAAACCATCAACACCG
The DNA here is from genome assembly GCA_041482675.1 of Tepidisphaeraceae bacterium. Taxonomy (GTDB): domain Bacteria; phylum Planctomycetota; class Phycisphaerae; order Tepidisphaerales; family Tepidisphaeraceae; genus JBGPEF01. The sequence continues at coordinate 2,286 of JBGPEF010000088.1, forward strand.
CCAGCACCACCACGCAGGCGCCCTTCCAAATCAACAACCCCATCGGCCGATACCACGCCCCCGTCCGCGACTCCACCAGATCCGAAATCCCAAACAAAATAAACGTCACCGCCGCAATCCAGCAGCGCCGGCGAACCCCCACGGCCGCGCCAACCGCGGCGATGGCAAAACCAATTCCAATGGAAATCCACAGCCCGGCCTCGATGTAATTCGAAACCCGAAACAGCGGCGTTATCTGCTCCGCAATCATTTTTGAGTTTCCGCCGCCGCCTTCTCTCGCTTCGGCTTGGGCAATCGCGGCACCAGCGCCCGCTCCAGATTGCTCATCGCCTGCCGCAGCCGTTGATCATTCTCCACCAGCGCGATCCGCACAAACCCCTCCCCATGCTCCCCAAATGCCCTCCCCGGCGCCAGCGCCACCTCCGCCTCATCCATCATCCGCAGGCAAAAATCAATCGTGTCCTTCCCCTTCAAATGCTCCGGATTGATCTTCGCCCACACAAACATGCTGGCCCGCGGCCGCTCATAGGTCCACCCCAGCTTGTCCAGCCCATGACACACCACATCCCGCCGCTTCTCATAAATCTTCGACTGCTCCTCCGGCACCTGCGCATGCTCGCGCATGGCAATGATGCTGGCGATCTGGATCGGCGCGAAAATCCCATAGTCATAATAACCCTTGATCGTCGCCAGCGCCTTCACCATCTCCGCATTCCCCGCGCAAAAGCCCACCCGCCACCCGGCCATGTTGTAGCTCTTGCTCATCGTCGTAAATTCAACACCTAAATCCTTCGCCCCCTCCGCCGACAGGAAACTCGGCGCGCGATACCCATCAAAACAAACCTCCCCATACGCAAAATCGCTGATGATCATCACCTTGTGCCGCCGGCACATCTCAATCGCCCGCTCCCAGAATCCCGGCTCGATCGTCACCGATGTCGGATTGTGCGGATAGTTCAGGATCAGCAGTTTCGGCGTCGGATACAGCCCCTCGATCACCTTCTCAATCTTGTCCAAAAACGCCTGGTCGTTCCCCAGCGGCACCCGAATCACATTCGCCCCGGCCATCGCCACCGCATAAAGATGAATCGGAAACGCCGGATCAGGAACCACCGCCGTATCCCCCGGCCCCAGCAGCGCCAGGCACAAATGACTGAATCCCTCCTTGCTCCCGATCGTCGCGATCACCTCCGTCTCCGGATCGAGCTCCACACCATATTTATCGCGATATTTCTTGGCCACTTCCCGCCGCAATCCCGCCACGCCGTTGGAAACGCTATACCGATGATTCCGCGGGTCCCGCGCCGCCTCGGCCAGCTTTTCCACCACCGAATCCGGCGTCGGATCGGTCGGGTTCCCCATTCCCAGGTCGATAATATCGACCCCCGCCACCCTCTTCTCATACTTCATCTTGTTGATCCGCCCAAACAGATACGGCGGCAACCGCTGAATTCGCTGTGACACTTCGATTTTGAAATTAGGATCACTCATAATTCGGCCACCATTGTATCGGCGCGGCCGCCCGCTGCTCACAAGCCGCCACGCCTAATCTTCAAATCTCAAATCTGAATTCCAACCCGATTTGAACGCCCGATCAATGACCGGGCCTGGTAGCCGGCGGCCGGGCCACCCCGGACCCGATCGCTCGATCTGTCGGCTGGCTCGCAGGCTGCGTCGATGGCCTCTCCCGGGCCAGATCCTTGCTGATATCCGCCCGATCGCGCGGAACCTCCCCCACCGTGCGCGCCATCCGCTCGTCATACTGCTTCTTGAGCACCGGGTCCTCGATCTTCAGTGCCTTGGCCGCTTCCACCGCGATCTCCTGTCGAATCTGCGCCACCCGCGCCTGCGTCAGCAGAGTATACAACTCCTCCCGCAGGATTTCCCGGTGATCTTCCAGCTTAACCGCCGCGTTGGGCGGAATTTTCCCATCCAGCTTGAGAAGATGGATCGTCTCTCCGATGCTTATCGGCGGCGACACCTCCCCCACCGTCTCCATCGCAAACGCCGCCTCCTTGAACTCCTTCGGCCACATCACCTCCGCCCGGCTAAACGGCCGAAGACTCCCTCCATACGCCTTGCTCTTCTCATCCATGCTCATCGCCGCCGCCACCTGCTCAAATGTCTGCTTCTCTTCCGTCAGCCGCCGCAGCGCCACGGCCACCTCGCGCATGTTGCGCAGCTCGATGTGCCGAACCCTCACCTTCTCCCCATACTTGATCTTAAACGCCGCCTCCACATCCTTGTCGCTGATCTTGTCCTTCACCTGAACCTGGGCAATCTTATAAAGCCACGCCCCGGTCTCCATCGCCAGCGCAAATTCCGGTTTGCTGATCCGCTTCATCTCCAGAAGCTGATCCAGCATCCGCCCATATTCCTTCTGAACGAACGCCTTCTTCTCCGCCTCCGTCCCCGGCACCTTATCGATATCCACCAGATCCTTAAACGCCCCTTCCATCGTCCGCTGCCGCTCCTGCACCACATCCTCCGGCGTGATTTTCAACCCCATCGCCCCCCCCTTCTGCCGCGCCAGCTCCAACTGAGCCAGGTGCAACATGAATTGCAGCCCATACGCCTCCATCATTGGCCGGTAAATATCCCCTCCCTTGATCGCCACCCCATTCACCTTCGCCACCACCGCCGACGGCTCCCAATTGCTCACCACGCTCGGCGGCGGCGCTGCATTGCTCCCATCCGTGGCCATATTCGGGTTCGCCAGCGTCGTCCGACCACCCTTCCCCGAATTTTCATTCGTGGACGAGCAGCCAGCCGCCAGCGCAAACAAGACAAGGGTTATCGTTAATCTGGACAAGATCTAACTCCGCAAACGCCCGTGGCGAGCCCCAAATGGCCGAGTATGTGCAGGGATTTTCAACTGTCAAGCAGTTTTGCTTGACCCGGGGCCGCTCAGATTAGAATAATACCCGCTTCGGGCTCTGTGGCGGGTTCGTTCGGAGGAGTTTGCATGCCAATCCGGGTTCAGTGCGACAATTGCGGACGCGTCTACAATTTGCCTGATGACAACGCCGGGAAGCGCCTGCGCTGCAAACAATGCGCAGTTGCCTTCACCGTCCCCACTCCCGCGGCCGCGGCACCGCCGGCAAAACAGAAGATCTGCGTCGTCTGCAATCAAAACGTCGCCGGCCTCCCGCGCACCAAGGACAACGCCGGCAATTATTACTGCCGACCCTGTTACGACGAACAAGCGCGAAAGCACGCCATGGCCCAATCCCGCGCTGGCGCGCCCGTCCCCGCCGGCATCGGCTCTGGCGGCGGCGCGGGCAGTGATGATGGCGACGTGATCGACCTGGCCGCGCTGGAACCCGAACAGTTCGACGACAGCACCCAGCCCCCTCCCCCTCCAATTCCCGACCTCGAGGCTCCCCCCATTCCCGACCTGGAGGAGCCAATTGCCGCCGAACCCCTCGTCGTCGAAGCGCCCCGCCCCAAAAAGAAAAAGAAAAAGAAAAAAGTCCAGGCCGCCAGCAGCGAATCCTTCATGAGCAAGTTGCAGGCGATGCCCATCGAGCTCTGGATCATCGCCGTCAGTGCCCTGCTCATCGGCCTGGGACTGATGAGCAGTGCCATGGCAGGCTTCGCCTTCATGGGCCTGTTCATCATCGCCATGGGCTGCATCTTGTGGGGGCAGATCAGTATTGTCATGGTCGCCTTCGCCGAAAGCACCGTGACTGGCATTATGTATCTGTTCGTGCCGTTCTATGGGCTCATCTTCATCATCAGCAACTGGTCCGATGTGCAGCGACATCTCGGCCGAATCGCCCTCGGTATCGTCCTGATGATCGGCGGCGGCTTCGTCATGGGCAAATACGGCGATAAGGAGAATAGTGGCTACCGCCGCAGCTCTCGCAGCGAGAGCGTAATCCTGAAGCGCGGCTCTCCCGCCCCCTGAGCATTTCATGCCCATCCTCGGCCACGGCATTGACATCGTCGAAACCCACCGCATCCAGGGCCTGCTGGACAACCACGGCGAGCGTTTCCTCGAACGCTGCTTCACCCCCGCCGAGCGCGAATATTGCTACCGCAACAACAAGCGCCACATCGAGCACCTCGCCGGCCGATTCGCCGCCAAGGAAGCCGTATTAAAAGTCCTCGGAACCGGCTGGCGCGGCGGCATCGCCTGGACCGACATCGAAATCCTCCCCGAACCCTCCGGCCAACCCAAAATCCGCCTCACCGGCGAATGCCTCCGCATCGCCAAAAAACTCGGCATCACCAAATGGCACGTCAGCATCAGTCACATCGAGACGCATGCGACGGCCAGCGCAATCGGTATGAGGGGCGACTGATCTCGTAGGGTGGGCACCGCCCACCAAAGCCCCGACAGGGGCGGAAGACGATAGCCCAGTGCGTGAGCACTGGGTTACAGATGACGTAAAGCAGCCCCGGCAGGGGGCGCAAGAAGTTCCCGCCCGTTCGCAGATCCTAATCCGCCAGGCAAAGCTCGATCGCGTCGCGCACTCGTTTTATCAGTGCATCCAGTGATTTGGCCTGGGTATGGCACCCGCGCAGCTCCGGAACCGAGGCTACATAATAGCCCTCTTCGTCCCGTTCAATGATGACACTAAATTCGCGGTGCTTTGCACTGGCCATGATTAATCCTTCTGCTTCGCCACCCCCAACTCCTTCGCAATCTCACTCTCCAACTGATCCAGTTTCCCCAACTCCGTCTTCTCCGCCGCCAGAACATCCGCCTGGATCATCCGATCGATCTCGTCATCGCTCACCAGTTCTTCCCTGACCGTCCCGGCCGACCCTGAGATAGCCGACTGCTCCATCGACTCCAAAAACAGCTCCATCCGCTCCTCCATGCTCCCGGCCTGCGTCACCGCCTTCTCCCACTGCGCCTGCGTCCGCGACAAATCCATCTCCCCAAAAATCTTCCCGATCTCCTGCGACATCAGGTTCATCGACTCGGCAAACTGCCTCGAAGATTCGGCCTGCTGATGAATCAGCATCGCATTCTTGATCGCCAGCAACTGCCGCTCCAGCATCTTCTTCACCGCCGCCGTCTTCTTCAGCGCCCCGCGAATAAACAGATACTGATTCTGGTCCCCGATCTTCTTCGCATTCTGCGCATTCTTGATGAAATCATCCGAAAACTTCTCCTGCTGCCGGATCGACTTCTCAATCGCGCGAATCCCCTGCCGGATCTTCATCTCCCGCTCAATCCGCCGCTCTTCCTTGCTCTTGAATAAACCCATGGCCGCCTCAATTCATTAGCCCGCTGCGCAAATTTTCCGCCGGCTGCCTTTCCTCCCTCTCCCGGTACTCCGGGAGAGGGTCGGGGTGAGGGTCTTCTTCCGGTGGGTCGGGCACTCTTGCCCGACAAGCATCGATGTACTCATCGATGCTTATCTTCGTCATTCGTCATTCTTTCGTCATTCGTCATTGGTCATTCGTCATTTGGTTGCCGCCCCGTCGCGATAAGTGCATCTGTGCCCCATCTGTGGCTATACGTCTTTTTCCGCCGACCTTCGCCGCGCCGCCTTATCCGCCTCCTCAAACGCCTCATCCTGCTTCATCACCCCCCGGTCCATGTCATTCCAGATATTCATGATCTCCGTCCCCGCCTCCTTCAGCGTCGTCCCGGCCAGCGCATCCCGGTCCGACTGCTCCCCCAGCTCCAGAATCTGATCCAGCCTCTCGCTGTACATCTCCTGCGAAACCGCATCATCCTCGATCCACCCGCTGATCCGCGCCACATCCTTCTCCGTCACATTCAGCCGCCCCAGCGCCCGCCCCTTCTCCCGGTTTTCCTGCACCATCCTCAATCTGCCCACCGTCATCAATTCCTTACTTCGCAGATTCAGCTCCCGCGCCACCATCAACTGCTCCTGCGTCTTCATCTCAAACTGAAGCGCCAGCGATTTCCGCAGCTCCGGCGCCTTCTGCGTCGCCCCCTGCTGGAAAATCTTCTGCTTATCCACCCCAATCTGCTCGATCTTCTTGAACAGCCGATCCCGCTGCTTCTCCAGCAGAATCTCCTCGCGCCGCAATTCCTGGCGATTCAATTCGCTCAGCGTCTTTTTCTTCCCGAAAATCTTGTCAATCAATGCCATCTGATCTCAAATTTCAAATCTCAAATTTCAATTTCCTCAATCGCAAATCGAAAATCGAAAATCGAAAATTCCTTATCCCGGCTCCGCTTCCCCGCGCTGCCGATCCGTCGGAATCGGCGGCGGCTTTACCGGCTCACTCTGCCGCTGCGAACTGGCTTGCCGCATCGCGCTGCTCGGACTCGCCATCGGCTCCGCCGGCGCCTTCGGCCCCGCCGCCTCCCGCTCCAGTTCCTCATACAGCGCCTGCTCCTCATCACTCAATCCCGTCCCCCCAATCGCCCCCACCGCGCCCGCCACCTCATTGTTCGCCTGCAACTCCGCCAACACCTCTTCCGCCGCCGCCGCATCGCTGGCCAGATCTTCCGAGCTCGGCAGCTGCGCCACCTGCCCCTGCTGCACCAATTCGAGATTGTGCAGGTGCGTGCTCACCACGTTGATCTGTTGATTCAGCATCCCCAGCAACTGCTGCCTTCGCTCCAAATCCTTCCGCAGTTGCACAAGCTGCGACGTAATCCGCCGCTTCGTCGTCGTATTCGCCGAATCCTTGAACTGCTGGCGCATCTCCGTCTCGCGCGTCTCCAGCACCCCCATCTCATCAAACGCGCGATCACGCTGCACTCCCAGCGTTGCCCGCCGCTCCGACAGCAGGCTGATCTTCTTCTCGTTGTCCCCCTTGCGGGCAAACAGCGACCTCATTCGATCAATAAATGGCATAGAAGCTCCCGGCCGCGCTGCACTGGGCGGCGCAGTACCTTCGCGAAAGAGGACGATGTTCCCCTCCAGCCGGCGGGCCACCATCCCATCGCCTTCCTTCGCGTATGATTTTAGCTCCTCTTCGATCAGTTGCAGGGGCAATTTCGTCGCAACCGCCAGCCGCGCGGCCGAAACACCGCCGCTCAACAAATCGGCCCGCGACTGATCAATCGCCTCGCGAATCCTCTTCCGCTTATCGGTATCCACCTCCGGATCGAACAAATCCGCCAGCGCCTTCACCTGCGCCGGTCCGGTAACACTCCATCCCCCCGCATCGTTCGGCTCCACCAGGATCAACGTCCGATCCGCCCGCCGGTCCACCAGGTCATGCGCCTGCGCATCAAACCCGCACGTCGACATCAGCACGATCGTCGCCGGCGCACGCGACCCATCCCCCACCAGCTCCGTCATCGCCTGCTTCACATCATGCGCCGACAGCGGCTGCGGCGACTTTCCCTCCAGCAACTCCCGCCGCGGCGAAAGGCAAACCACCTTCAGCTCTCCCACCACCTTCTTGAATATCAAAAACGTCGTCCGCGACAGCGTCACCGAAATCTGCTGCCCCAGCGGCATCTTCGCCTGAAGCTGCCGGTCCGGAATCCCCATCTCCCCCATCATCCGCTTCAGATCGACCTCGCGGTCTTCCTTCCTCACATCCCGCCGCAGCGTCGCCACCGCCCGCCGCCCGCTGGTCGTATCAATGCGCAGCCGGTCATCGTTCAGCAGCCGCTCGACATGCTCGATCAGCCGCTGCTCGCGCTGCCGGTGAGTGGATGGGTCCGAACTGTTCTTCATGGCTCTGGAAAATTCCGCGGCATCCCGGCCTCTCCGCCGGCCGACTCCCGCAATGCCGCCTTATAGCCGACCGCATAACCCGCCGCAAAGAACACCACCAGCGCCGTCCACACCCACCCGGCCACCGCCAGAAAAGTATTAAGCACCGTCATTGATGATTGACCAACCCCATGGTAGTGCGACCGTAGGGCATGCTTCAGCATGCCGCACCCGGCTCTGCAATGTTCACCACATCGCCGCCTGCCGCGAAATCTGCCGCTTCAGCAACTCATGCCCACAGCGCCGGCAAAACCGCGCCGAAGTCGGATTGATCGCCCGGCACGAACTCCTCGGGCACGGATACGATGGCCGGCTCAGCGGCTCCAGCGGCCTGCTCCATCCAAACAGCGCCCCAATGCCCCTCCCCACAAGCTGGAACACCAGCGTAATCAACCACACGCCAAAAATAACGGCGCTGATGATGATCACTGCAATCATCAAAAAGCCAATTGTAATGCCACTCATCGCTTCTTCTCTCATTCATTTGTAGTGCAGGTTTTCAACTCGCCGCGGCGAGCTAAAAGCCTGCGCTACAACTTACGCCACCGTCTGCTGACTCACCGCCACGCCACAAAATATGCAAAACCGATCCGCCGGATCAGGATACGCGCCGCACTGCGGGCACCTCAAAACCCATTCCACCAACTGCACCCCGCAGTGCATGCAAAACTGATCCCCGCTCACCACCGCTCTCCGGCAACTCGGGCACTGCCTGCCCGTCTCCGCCCCTCTCTGCCACGGCAGCGGCGGCGGCAATGGCGGCGGCGTCGCCGGCGTGCTCAGGCTCGCCAAAAACTGCTCCGCCGACGCATAGCGCTTCTCCAGCCTCGCATAGGATCGTCGAAACACCTCATCCAGATATTTCGGGCTCTTCGGATTCAAATCGCTCGGCAAATCCGTCCCCGCCGGCCGCTCTCCCGTCAGCAGCTCATACAAAATCACCCCGCACGCATACAAATCCGCGCGATGATCGATCTCCCCTCCACTGCGCTGCTCCGGCGCCATGTAATCCAGCGTCCCGGAAATCCGCTTGGCATCCTCCGCGTTCATCGACGCCGAAAACGCGATCGACTGCCCCATCGAAATCGTCGCCGCCTTCCCCAATCCAAAATCCGTCACCTTCACCACCCCCGGCGTCGCAAATCCGGCCGTCTTCGACCTTTCATCAATCAGAATATTCTCCGGCTTGATGTCCCGATGAATGATCCCCGCCTTGTGCGCATGCGCCAGCCCCCCCAGCACCTGCTTCATGATCGCAACCGCATCCGCAACCCCCAATTCCCGCCCCGCAATCAGCGGCCGCAAGCTCGTCCCCGCCACATATTCCATCACCAGGTACGGCGGGTCCGCATAAGGATCGAATCCGCGCGCATGCACGATATTCACATGATCCAGCCCATGAATCGCCGCTCCCTCCCGCTGCAAATTCCGGATGTACTGCCCATCCGTCGGAATCTTGATCGCCACCAGCTGATCCGCCCAGACATGATGGCGCGCCCGCCACACCTCCCCGAATGTGCCCGCGCCCACCCGCTCCTCCAAAACATATTCACTGATTCTCTGATTTGCCGAAGGCATATTAAACTCCCACTGCACCTACAACCTCTTCCGATCCTGACTACTGGCTACTGACTACTGACTACTGATTTTATACTTTCTCCGCGATCCAATCGCAGGTGAATAAATTATACACCGCGGCCAGCAGGCATCCGAAACCCATAAACGTCCATCCCGTCGCGCCCCCCACCGACCAGTTAAAAAGCCACGCCAGCAAAACCATCTCCAGCGCTGTGTAAACCACCACCAGCGCTCCCCCCGCCAGATTGCTCTCCATTCTTCCAACCCGCCCAATCACAAAAAACGTCGCCCACGGCAAAAAAAGCACGATCCCAAACCATCCCGCGATCCTCCCCGCGTTTCCCATCAAATGCTGCCGCGCTGCCGGGTCCATTCTCCACCACGAAATCCCGGCCACGATCACCACCAGGGCAACCACGCCGCCCACAATCTTCCCACCAACCGTCTTCAAAAACTCCATCGATTTTCACCTTGCTTGAATTGTACAAGCGCTCCAGTCACCAAGTCGTTATAAACCACGCCCATTCCTCTCTCCTCTAGTCGATTGACGGCCCCCAGCGCTTCCCTAAGAATTGGTGCATGTACCGTCCCGGCGAGGTCAAACGCTTCGATTTCTCCCCCGGCCGCCGCGTGGCCGGCAAGTACGAGATAGAGCGACCGCTCGGAAGTGGTTATGAGGGCGAGGTTTACGCCATTGTCGAGCGTTCCACCGGCATCCGCCGCGCTGCCAAGTTTTACTACCCCCACCGCGACCCCCTTGGCAAGGCCGCCATCGCCTACGCCCGCAAATTAGACGCCCTCCGCCACTGCCCCATCCTGATGCAGTATCACCACCAGGAAGTCACCATGGTCCGCCGCAAAAAAGTGATCGTGGTGATCAGTGAGCTGGTCGAAGGCGATAAGCTCAGCGAATTCATGTCCGCCCAGCCCCACCGCCGCCTCTCCACCTTCGAAGCCCTCAACGTCCTCTACATCCTCGCCAAGGGCATCTCCCCCATCCACGCCCGCGGCGAATATCACGGCGACATCCACGATGACAACATCATGATCCGCCGCCAGGGAATTACTTTTGAAGTGAAACTGCTCGACTTCTTCGACCTCGGCCGCCCCACCCGCAGCCGAATCCACAAGGATGTCCTCAACCTCATCCAGGTCTTCCACACCATCGTCGGCGGCCGCGATACCTACGCCAAGCAGCCCTCCGTCGTCAAAGACATCATCCGCGGCCTGAAGGATTCCTTAATCCTGGCCCGCTTCCAAAGCGCTGGCGACATCCAGCATCACCTGGAATCATTGGAGTGGTGACCTTCGCTCTCCGGTCCCGTGATCACGAATAACTGCTTCTTTCCCCTCTCCCGCTACCCCGGGATACCGTAGGGTGCGGCTCGCCGCACCAATTCCCTCTCCCGGTACGCCGGGAGAGGGCAGGGTGAGGGTTCTGTCTCAACTTGAATCGGTGTTCCTAATCCCACTCAGCCGAAATGCTACCTGCCAGCCCCGGAACTCTTCCGCCGCCGCATCAACAACAACCCCGCCACCCCGATCACCCCCAATGAACTCGGCTCCGGCACCGCCCGATTATACGAAAGCTGCAACCCCGGCTTATCCGCCAGTTGCGCCAACCTGCGATAATCCTGATACCCCAGCGACCGCCTCAAATCCAAACTGCTGAAATCCGCAACCGAATCCCCCAATCCCGGCAGCTCCCCGCCCCCCAGCGCATCCGGCAGGTAAAAGTGAAATCGCCCATCCCCCTGCCGCAACACAACCAAATCCCCATCCCTGCCCTTCAGCAGCGCATCAATCATCGTCCGCAATTGCGGATCTAAAACATCCGCCACCGCATTCCCCGAACCATCGTGCTCCCCTCGTTTGCCATTCAACCCAACCACCGGCCCAAAAACTTCCCCTCCCCATCCCGCCCATCCCACCGGCAACTGCCGCACATCCAGCAACCGCGCTGCCGCTGAAGTTCCCCCCGAACTCTCATG
>JBGPEF010000089.1:0-13479 GCA_041482675.1 Tepidisphaeraceae bacterium
AGCAGACCCCGCGCCGCCAACAATGGCCCACCCCCCCCCCCCCCCCGACGCGGGCGAGCGCGACGAGCCCGACGCTCATCCCCCGCCAGGGGGGGACGGGGTGCTTGACGGGCGGCATATCGCTGTGGCGCGGTGTCGTGGTAGTTTAACATGTCGATGCCGGGGAAACTGATCCAATGTTATAATGGGTGCTGAATGAGGTTTAGCGAACTGGTGCGGCTGCTGGAGAAGAATGACTTTAGATTGATCAAGGAGAAGGGGTCCGTGCGGTATTATGCGAAAGCGGGTTGGCCGAATTTGATACGAGTCGATTTTCACGGGAGCAAGGAAGTGCCGACTGGCACGTGCCATGCGATTTTGAAGGCCGCGGGTTTGAGTGGGAGAAAGTCATGATTGATTTACCGTATTCGCTGATCATTGAGGCGACTGATGATCCAGAATACTTCGGATTCTATTCGCCAGACCTGGCTGGATTTAGTGGGATTGGGCATTCGGTGGAGGACTGTTTGTACAAGGCTCGATGGGGAATGAAGGACCACGTGAAATTGTTGCGGACGCGACGGATGGCCGTCCCGGGGGTGAATCGGAATCCGATTATCACGATTCAGAATCAGCTCAAGCGCAAATCGGCGTGACGGAATCGCTTGCTGGGGGTTTGTTGCGGATGGATGGGGACATTACACTCCGCACGCGATGAAAATCCATGAATATCAGGCGAGGCAGATTCTGAGCGAAAATGGGATTCCGGTTCCGCCGGCGGAGGTGGTGAGGTCGGCGGAGGAGGCGGGGAAGGCGTTTGAGAAATTTGCTGCGCCGATGTGCGTCGTCAAGGCGCAGGTTTATGCGGGGGGGAGAGGGAAGGCGGGGTTTGTGAAGCTGGTGAAGAGCGCGGGGGAGGCGCGGGAGGCGGCGAAGTTCATGCTGAGCCATCGGATGGTTTCAGCGCAGACGGGGCCGGAGGGTGTACCGGTTTCGATCCTGCTGGTTGCGCCGGGGGTGAATATTTTTCGCGAATATTATCTGGGGATCACGGTCGATCGGACGAAAAATACCGTGACGATGATCGCGTCGGCCGAGGGGGGCGTGGAGATTGAAGAAGTCGCCAAAAAGACGCCGGAGAAGGTGATCAAGGAGGCGTTGCATCCGCTGCTGGGCTTGCAGGCGTTTCAGGCGCGGGAGATCGCTTATGAGCTGGGGTTTCGGGATCGGCTGGCCAATGAGGCGACGAAACTGATGTTGAATTTGTCGAAGGCGTTCATGAAGACGGATGCCTCGCTGGCCGAGATCAATCCGCTGGTGGTGACGCAGGAGAAGGAGCTGCTGGCGATCGATGCGAAGTTCAACTTCGATGACAATGCGCTGCCGCGGCATCCGGAGATCGCGGCGATGGTGGATGAGACGCAGGAGAAGCCGCTGGATGTGCGGGCGCGGAAGGCGAACCTCAATTACATCGCGCTGGATGGGACGATCGGGTGCCTGGTGAACGGGGCGGGGCTGGCGATGGCGACGATGGACATCATCAAGCTGCACGGGGGAGAGCCGGCCAATTTTCTGGATGTGGGCGGGGGAGTGACCGGGGATGCGGCCAATGAAGCGTTCAAGATCATCCTGAGTGATCCGAAGGTGAAGGGGATACTGGTTAACATCTTTGGGGGGATTGCGCGGTGTGATCTGATTGCAGAGGCGCTGGTGAAGGCCGGGCAGGAGATTGGGTTCAAGGTGCCGGTGGTGGTTCGGCTGGAGGGGAACCAGGTGGAGAAGGCGCGGCAGATTCTGAATGGGGCGAGGGCGCTGCTGCCGACGCTGATTCCGGCGAATGATCTGACGGATGCGGCGAAGAAGATTGTGGAAGCGGTGGGGCAGGCGGCGGTGTCGGCGTAGCTCTATCCGAATAGAGCGAATCTTGTTGCAAATCTCTGTATTTTCAGCATATTACAACTACCCAGGGGTTAATAGCCCCAATAGATCAGCGAGATTACCGGTCTCGACATGCACGGCTCATTGGCGGGCCGCCGGGACAAGCCGCCAGGAGGATGCCGTATGTTGCGGGCGACTCGCGTTTATGCTTTGTTGTTCGGGGCCGCAGTGATGGCCGCGCCGCAGATTACCGGTGGTGGCGGAAAAACGCTGGCCTCGGACTATGTCGGTCCCGACGGAGGAAGATGGAGAGATCCGGCGAGTTGGAGGCCAGCGGGCGTCCCCGGCGCGGGTGGCACGGCGAACGTGAATCTGGCTCCGGACGGCGCGTTCAGCGTCAACATGGATTTCACCTACACGTCCGCCACCGCGCTGAGCACCGTGGGGATCGACTCATCCACCAGCGGCATGCTCACCTTGAATATTTTCGCGAACCTGTTCGCGGCGAATGAGTATATCGCCAGCAGCGGAATAGCGACCATTGAGCACTCCAACTTCACAAATTCGGTCAGCGCCGGGCTGTTGCTGGGCAACGGCACTGCATCGACCGGCACCTACAACCTGAGCAACACCGGCAATCTCTACGTCAACGTTTACGAAACCATCGGTTGGGTAGGCAGCGGCCAGTTCAACCAGAGCGGTGGCACCAACACCGTCGGCACCTCCGGTTCGGGTGAATTCCGCCTGGGCGAAAACTTCGGCTCCAGCGGCACCTATGCCCTCGGGAGCGGGAGCCTCACCGTCAATGGCCGGGCGTGGATTGGCGGCGGAGGCACCGGCAGCTTCACCCAGAGCGGCGGCACTCATAGCGTGAGCGGGAACGAGTATATCGGCGACGGCGGCGCCGGCAGCGTCATCCAAAGCGGCGGCAGCCACACGATTGGCGCCGCGTCGGCTAACAGCGAGTTGCATCTGGGTGAGTCCTTTGGCTCCAATGGCAGCTACAACCTCTCCGGCACTGGCAGCCTCAATGTCAATGGCATAGAAAAAATCGGCGTCTCCGGCACCGGCACGTTCACGCAAACCGGCGGCACGCACAGCGTCAGCTACAATGCCGGGATTCCGGAGGTGTTGTTTATCGGCTACCAGGGCGGCTCCAGCGGCAGCTATGACCTTTCGGGGACCGGCAATCTTACGGTCATGGGCTTCGAGACCGTTGGCTACCTGGGCGCCGGTACGTTCACCCAGAGCGGCGGCACGCACAACGTCGGCAGTGCTGCGCAGATCTATCCATTCTTCATAGGCCGCGGCACCGGCGGCAGCGGCAGCTATACCCTCTCCGGCGGCAGCCTGACCGTTTCCCAGGATGAACACCTCGGCTACCAGGGAAGTGCGAGCTTCACTCAGAGCGGGGGGACGCACGTCATCGGCACCAGCCCCACCAATCACCCGTTCTTCTATCTCGGGGAAAGAGCCGGCTCGAGCGGCAGCTATACGCTTTCCGGAGGGACTCTGACCGTTAATGCGATGGAGAACATCGGCGGCGCCGGCACCGCCACATTTATCCAGAGCGGCGGCACGCATACCATCGGCAGTCCTTCATCCACATTCACGAATCTGAACATCGGGGCCATGGGCAGCGGACCTGGCGGCAGCTCCGGTGGATTGGGAAGTTATTCACTGTCCGGCGCGGGGAGCTTGATCGTCAATGGGATGGAGTTCATCAGCGCAGTTGGTCCTGGCACGTTCACGCAGACCGGGGGTAGTCATTCCGTTAGCGGCGATGAGTATGTGGGCTATTACTACAATGGAACCTATGCCCACAGTGGCGGAACTCACACGGTTGGCACGCCGTCGGCAAATGCCAATCTGACTGTTGCTTATTTCGAGGCCTCGACCGGCAGCTACACCCTTTCTGGAACGGCCAGCCTTACGGTCAACGGTGATGAGCGTATTGGTTACAACTTTGCGGGGGGGAGTTCCTCCGCCGCCAATGGCGTCTTTACTCAGAGCGGGGGCACACAGACCATCACCGGCACCGCTTTCATCGGCGGAACCAGCACCGCTGGTGCTGGCATTGGCACTCTCAACATTTCCGGTGGAACGGCCAATATCGGGACGTTGAAAGTGTGGAACAGCGGCGCGGCAGCGCCGTCGGGGACGAGGGTGAATCTTTCGGGTGGGACGCTGTCCGTGGGCAGTCTTGATATCACGGCGAATCCAGCGCGCTTTAACTGGACAGGCGGGACGCTGGATTTCAAGAATGGGATGGTCGTGGACGTCGGCGGGCCGCTGGGGGCGGCGGTGAATCTTGGGAGTGGGATGACGCTGGCAACCAGCGGCGGGACGTTGAGCAACAATGGGATGATTACGCTGAGCGGCGGATCGGTCGGGGGATCGAGTTTGTTGAGCAATGCTGGAGTGATTTCGGGGAACGGGAGCGTTGGTGGGAGCGGCGGGTTTAGCAACTTTGGGGATGTGACGCCGGGCGGAATTATTACGCTGGTGGGGAGTGGGGCCAGCAGCAATTTCGGAGAGATGGATGTCGCGGCCGGGAATACGCTGCGGCTGATGGGGGCGCCATTGCAGAACATGGGGACGATCCGGCTGAGCGGCGGGATGGTGGGAGGGACGTCGCAATTGAGCAACCAAAGCGGCGGGACGATCACGGGACGTGGAACGATAACGGCGCCGCTGGGGACTTCGAGCGGGAACATCGCGGTGAGCGATGGGACGTTGAATATTTCCAATGCATTCACCAATGCGGGGGTGATTCAGTTGGCGGGGGTGGCCGGGACGCTGGCGGGCGGGGCGATTACGAATACGGGGACGGTCCAGGGGTTTGGAAATGTGAACAATGTGATCAGCAATACCGGCGGGACGGTTGAGGCGGTGGGAGGGACGCTGGTGATGAATGCGGTGACGTCGAGCAGCAATGGGCTGCTGGCAGCGTCGGTTGGGAATAAGCTGCTGTTTACGGCCGGGCTATCGATCAATGGCGGGACGATGTCGCTGGCGGGGGGGACGTTTGATAATGGCGGGCATGTAATCAGCAACACGGGGCAGATCTCGGGCTATGGGATTTTCCGAAGTGGCGGTTTGACGAACAATGGCGAGATCACGTTTGCGGGGGGAACATCGACGGTGAATGGGAATGTGGTAAATGCGGTGGGCAAGAAGGCGCAGGTGAGATATGCGCCGGCGGTGTTTACGGGGAATTTCACGAACAATGGGATTTTTAAGAGCACGGGGGCGAGCGTGACGTTTACGGGGATCTATAGCGAGAATGGACAATTCATCTCGGATCCGGCGGAGAATTACTTCAATGATGTGGTGATCGGGAGCGGCGGGGCGTGGAGTGGCGGGGTGGGGGATCGGTTTATCGTGGGTGGCGATTTGATGAATGGATCGAGCGCGAAAGAGGCGTGGGAGACTTCGCTGGCGGAGTTGAGTTTTGCGGGCGGAGGATCGCATGCGTACGCGGCGGCGGGGAGCGATGTGGGGATTAGTTTTGCGGGGTATGAGGATAATTTTGCTTGGGGAAGATTGGTGCTGGGGGCGGGGGATTCGCTGGCGCTTTCGGGCGACGCGGTTTATGTGGGCGTGCTGGAGCTGAAGGGTGGATTAGCGCAGATTGGCGCGGTCGATGGGAGTGGGAATATTTATTACGACCTGCGCGAGCCGGCAAACGCATATCTGGGAGGGAAGAGCTACGAGCTGGCCGGTGGCGGGATGATTGCGGCGGTGCCGGAGGCGGGGAGCGTATTGATGTGCCTGCTGGCGGTGGGAGGAGCAGCCATGAGGCGGCGGAAGGGGAATTCGCGTTAGTAAAAAACGAATCGCTTTCACGCCCGAGTACAATCCTTAGTCGTTCAGCGAGATAACCGGTCTCGACATGCAGGGTCCACTGGCGGGCCTCCGGTGATATGCCGCCAGGAGGAGGCCTGATGTCGCGCGCTAAGTATGTTTGTGCGGCGCTGGTGTTGGTGGGATGGGTGGCGGTTTCGTGGAGTGGCGCAGCGTCTACCTGGGATGGCGGGGGGACCAATGACTACTGAAGCACAGCGCTCAACTGGAGCGACAATCTCGCCCCGGCAAGCAGCCTGACGACGCCTATCGTCTTCGCGGGCGGGGCACGGCTGATCCCGGTTGTGGATGCGCCGTGGGCGGTCGAGTCGATCACCTTCGATAGCACGGCCGGGGCGTTCACGATCACGGGGCTTCCATTGACCATTGGCAGCCCCGGGATTGTCAACAACAGCGCGAACGTGCAGACATTTTATCCGCAGATCAACCTGGCCGGGCCGGGACAATGGAATGCGGCCGTGGGACCGATTGGTTTTCTTGGGGCGATCAACAATGTGGGGAACAACCTGACCATCACGGGCGGGAACAACATATACATCAATTCCACCGTTACCGGCGGTGGGGGTTTGATCAAGAACGGAGCGGGGACGCTGGTGCTTGGCGGCGGCGCGGGTGACACTCTGGCGAACACATCTACCGGGGTCAGCACGGTCAATGCCGGGACGGTGCTGCTGAATAAAGCGGCGGGGGTAGTGGCCATGGCGGGTGACCTGATTGCCAACGGGGGGACGGTGACGGCGAATCGCGGCGGGCAGTTTTCGAACTCGAGCAACGTGACGCTCAGTGGCGGGTTGGTCAACTTTGGGGACAGCAATACAATTGGATCGTTGACGGCGCTCTCTGGGGGATATTACGCGGCTGCGGACACGTTGAACCTGACCAGCAGTGCTCCCTTTGCGCTGACGCTGGCCAGCGGCATAGGGCTGAGCCACTTTAATTTGACTGGCGCTTCGGGCGGCGGGATTAACCTGCCCAATGGGGGGAGCGGCAGCACGACGGTGGGCAATATTGGGCTGGGGGCAGCGATTCGGAACGTCAATGTCGCTGACGGAAGCGTCGGGGATGATCTGGTGATAGCGGGGGTTATTTCCGGTCCGGGCGCCCTGTTCAAAACTGGGCCGGGGACGCTGGTGCTGAGTGGGAACAATACTTATACGAGCGGGACAACCCTTAGTGGGGGAACGTTGAGAGTCAACAGCGGTTCCTCCCTGGGCACCTCGCGCCTGCTGGGGCTGGCCGGAGGGGCGACGCTTCAACTGAACTTTCCCTACGGCGCTATTGACGAGGTGGTGATCGGTGGAGGGGGCGGGACTTTTGACATTGGCAGTAGCGGCGAGTTACTTCTAGGGGCCAGCACCGGCGCGGAAAACACGTTTTATGGCTCGGGTCCCATCAACAAAACCGGCGATGGAATTCTTCGGATCGGCAACGGTGGGAGCGGAGTCAACACCTACACTGGCACGATCACCGCTTCGGCGGGGACGCTGGTTCTGAACCAGGCGCAGGCGGTGGCCCAGAGCGCCATCTTTGTCGAGAACTCCGCGTCGCTCCATCTGGTTGGATCGAGCGCGGCCACTTCGGTGGTTCTGTTTAATTCCACCGGGACGTTTTCGACCAATCCCGGCACTGCTACGGTCGATGTCTTCTATCTGCTCTCCAACATCCCGACATCCGGCACCTCTCTCCGGTTGAATTATTTCGTGATCGCGCCCGGACTTAATTCCGACATTGATCTGACCATTTCCGGTGGCATCGGCACGAGTACAGGTGGCCCGCCGGCGACGATGAGCGGCCCTCTAAAACTGGAGGGTTTAGTCGAGGTTAACATCGGCTCATTCGGGCTATTCACAATCTCCGGCGCGATCAGCGGGGCGGGGGGACTTTTGACGATCAGTACTGGCACTGTGGTGCTCAGCGGCGCCAACACTTACTCAGGCGAGACATATGTCCCAAACGGCGCGGTGAGGATTTTCGCGGATAACGGGCTGGGAAGCCCCGGAACCCCTCTACACCTGAGTGACGGGTTCACGGAGGGGATCCTGCGAACGTCGAGCTCATTTACGCTGACGCATCCGATCAGCGCCTATTACGGCCGCATCATCACCGATTTGGGAACGACGCTGACCATGGGCGCGCCGATCAGTGGAAATATGATCACCAAGTCTGGCGCAGGTACGCTGGTGCTGAGCGTCGCCAACAGCTACGGCGGGGGCACGATCATCAACGGCGGCACGGTCCGGATCTCGACAGACGACGCCCTGGGAGCGGCCGACAGCCCGCTGACGCTCACTGGCGGAACGCTGCAAACTTCCAGCTCGTTTGCGCTGACGCACCCGATCAGCAGCAACAACGGCGGGGTCAGCGTTGATGCCGGCACGACGTTGACCGTTGTAGCACCGCTGCAAGGGGGAGCGTTCTCCAAGTCTGGCGGCGGAACACTGGTGCTGTCGGCCAATACCCTCAACAATTCGCTGAGCATCGATGAGGGCACTCTGGTGCTGGCGGGCAGGACCACGCCCCATTTGAACTCTCTTGATATCGCGGGCCGCACGGACGACTGGGTTGGGGTTCTGGATTTGATGGACAACAGCCTGGTTATAGAGGGAGGGGATCTGCTAGTCATCACCAATCAAATCAGGAGCGGATTGAACAGTGGCAGCGGGATCATCTCGAGCGCTCACGGATCTCCATACCGCCTGGGCTCGATGAGCAACGACAACGGCGGATTTGGAGCAATTTACCGCAGCTTCCGGGGGATCGACGGGCTGGATGGAGATGAGGTGCTGGTCCGTTACACAGTGATTGGCGATCTAAATCTCGATGGCACCGTCAGCATCAGCGACTTCATTGACCTCGCGGCTCATTTCAACGCTGCCCGCGACGTAACCTGGCAAATGGGCGACGTTAACTACGATGGTTCGGTCACGATTGCGGACTTCATCGACCTGGCCAGTAATTTCGGCCAGTCGGTCAGTGGAATTGCCACGCCGATCAGCGAGGAGGACCGGCTGGTGCTCAGCGCGTTTGCGGCATCGGCGGAGGCGAGTGCGGTGCCGGAGGCAGGGAGCGTATTGATGTGCCTGCTGGCTGTGGGAGGAGCAGGCATGAGGCGGCGGAAGATGAGGCGGCGGAAGGGGAATTCGCGTGATTAATATGCAATCCCGTTTCAGGCGTGAGGTACAATCCTCAAAAGTTCACTGAGATGACCGGTCTCGACATGCAGGGTCCACTGGCGGGCCACCGGTGACAAGCCGCCAGGATGGAGGCCTCATGTCGCGGGCTGGTTATATTCGTGGTTTGATCGCTTGCGCCGCGGCAATGGTCGCGGCTGAAGTGGTTGGTGGTGGAAGTGCGCGGGCGTCGGACTGGGTTGGTCGCAATGAAGGAAGCTGGAGAGACTCGGGTAACTGGAGCCCAGGCGTCCCGCTCGCAGGAGGGATCGCTAACATCAACATCGCCGCGGAGGAGCCGTTCAATATTTATATGGATTTGCGCTACGGCGCAGGCTCGGCGCTCAGCTCGGTGACGATCAACTCGTCCGGGGAGCCGCTCACGGTCTGGGCGAGGACCGACCTCTTCGCTGACAACGAGTACATCGGCGATAGCGGTCAAGGCACGTATGACCAGGCCACCGCGACGAATACGGTGAATAACACCCTTTACCTGGGGAATGCGGCTGGATCGAGCGGGACTTACAACTTGAGCGGCACCGGCAACCTCAACGTCAACAGCATCGAGGTTGTAGGCAACTCCGGCGATGGAAGCTTCAATCAGACGGGCGGCACGCATGCTATTAACGGCAATGAGTTCATCGGGTACGCGGCCGGTGGCACAGGCGCATTCACCCAAAGCGGCGGGACCCACACCGTTGGCTCAACATCGGCCACGCGCACACTTCACATCGGCGAGAGCGCCGGCTCCAGCGGCAGCTACAATTTGTCCGGCACAGGCAGCCTGACAGTAACCGAAGACGAGGTCATCGGCGTCTTTGGCGCGGGTTCCTTCACCCAGAGCGGCGGGACGAACACGGTCGGCAGCCAAACGCACACCACTTTTTTCCATCTTGGGAAAAGCAGCGGGTCCAGCGGAAGTTATCAGCTCTCAGGGGGCAGCCTTGTTGTTTACAGCATCGAAGAGTTTGGCATCGGAGGCCCGGCCACTTTTATCCAGAGCGGCGGCACCCACACGGTGGGCACTCCCGCGCGTCTCAGTGCAATGACGGTCGGCTTATACACGGCCAGCACCTACAGCCTCTCAGGCACCGGCATTCTGACGATCAATGGATACGAGCGTATCGGCTACCTCGGCGGCAATGCCAGCTTTACGCAGAGCGGCGGCACCCACACCATCGGAACTCCGACGACCAATGGCTCGGACCTCTATCTGGCAAGCGACAAGTCCAGCGCCGCCGGCAGCTTCGCCCTTTCGGGCGGTGACCTGGTGGTCAACGGCCGACTTCAGATCGGCAGCCAGGGCGTCGGCGCCTTTACGCAGACCGGCGGCACCAACACGGTCGGCACGCCTTTTTTCGGCAGAGGCATGGTGGTCGGAAGCAGCGCGGCTGGCAGCTATGCCCTCTCGGGCACGAGCAGCCTGAGTGTCATTGGCTTTGAAACCGTCCAACATGGCACGTTCACCCAAAGCGGCGGCACGCATACGGTGAGCGGGATCGAGTCGATCAGTTATTTCTGGGAAGCCAGCTACACCCTGAGTGGTGGCTCGCACACCATCGGGACGCCGTCGGCCAACAGCGAGCTGCGTATTGCGGAATTCAGTGGCGGGACGGGAACCTATAGTCTATCGGGCGATGGGAACCTGCTGGTCTATGGCACGGAATTTATGGGGTTTAGATCCGGGGCAATCGGTATCTTCAACCAGAGTGGCGGGATTCACATCGTTACCGGGGGCGTCTTTGTAGGCGGGTCAACCTCGGCGTTAGGCACGGGGACGCTCAACATTTCCGGCGGCACTGCCAACGCGGGCAGTTTGAAGATCTGGGACAGCGGCGCGGCAGCGCCTTCGGGGACGAGGGTGAATCTTTCTGGCGGGACACTTTCAGTGGGAGCGCTGGACATCACCGCGAATCCTGCCCGCTTCAACTGGACGGGCGGGACGCTGGATTTCAAGAATGGCGTGCTGGTGGATGTCGGCGGGCCGCTGGGGGCAGCGGTGAATCTGAATGCGGGCATGGCGCTGACGACCAGCGGCGGGACGCTGACGAACAACGGCACGATCACGCTGGCGGGGGGCGCGGTTGGCGGGTCGGGGCCGATGGTTAATTATGGCGTGATCGGCGGAAACGGGAGTGTCGCAGGGAGCGGAAATTTTTCCAACCTGGGTCAGCTCACGCCGCAGGGAATACTGACAATCGGCGGGACCGGCATCAACAGCAATTCAGGCCAGATCGATGTGGCGGCCGGGAATACGCTGCGGCTGTCTGGGACTCCTTTGCAGAACACCGGGACGATACGAGTGGCCGGAGGGATCATAGGTGGGACATCAGGGATTAATAATCAGATCGGCGGGACGATCACCGGGAAAGGGATCATCACGGCCCAGCTTGGGGACTCCACGGGGCAGATCGCCGTGGATGATGGAACCCTGAACATCGTGAATTCCTTCAGCAATTTCGGGGTGGTGCAGGTGGCGGGGATTGGCGCATCTCTGAGCGGCGGGACGATCAACAATCACGGCATCATCCAGGGATTCGGGACCATTGGTAATCCGATTTTGAACTTCGACGGATCGGTGGAACCGGCCGGCGGAACGCTGATTCTTTCATCGTACATCGGGGGCAATCTTGCGCTGGAGGGGGCTTCGAGTGGGAATAAGCTGATCTTCACGCAAGGGCTGGCAGTTCATCCGGGCATCATGTCGTTGACGGGAGGGACGATAGACAACAATGGCCACGTGATGAGCAACACCGGCCAGATCAGCGGATACGGGACGATTCGCAGCGGAGGTTTGACGAACAACGGGGCGATTACATTTGCAGGGGGGACGACGACGGTCAATGGTTCAGTCGTGAATGCGGCGGGGAAGAAGATTGAAGTGCGATATGCCCCGGCGGTTTTCACCGGAAATTTCATCAACAACGGCATCTTCAAAAGCACCGGCGCACAGGTGACGTTTACGGGGATCTATACGGAGAACGGGCAGTTTATCTCCGACCCGGCGGAGAATTATTTCACTGACGTGGTGATTGGCGCGGGTGGAGCGTGGTCCGGTGGAGCGGGAGACCGGTTTGTGGTGGGTGGGGATTTGATGAATCGATCAACGATGCGCGAGGTGTGGGAGACTTCGGCGGCGGAGTTGAGTTTTGCGGGAGGTGGCGCGCACACGTATGCGGCGGCGGGGAGTGATTTGGGGATCAGCTTTGACGGCTATGAGGACAATTTTGCGTGGGGGAAATTGGTGTTGGGGGCGGCGGATAAGTTGTCGGTGGAGGGTGAGGCGATTTATGTGGGAGTGTTGGATTTGAAAGGTGGAGTGGGGCAAATCAGTTCGATCAGCGGCGGTGGAATCGTTTATTACGATTTGCGGGAGCCGGGGAATGCATATCTTGGCGGCAAGAGCTATGCGCTGGCTGGCGGGGGGATGATTGTGGCCGTGCCCGAGCCGGCGTGTGCAGCGCTGCTGGTGGTGGCGGCCGGGATGTTGATGGCGGGGAGACGCCGACGTCACAGCATGAGCTGCATGTAGATCACATCGAGCCAGCGGTTGAATTTGAAGCCGAGTTGTTTCATGTGGCCGACTTTGGTGAAGCGGAAGCGGTCGTGGAGGGCGACGCTGCCGGCTTGATCGGCGTCGATGCAGGCGAGGATGGTGTGGTGGCCTGCATTTTTAGCGCGCTCGATCAGATCGGCGAGGAGGGTGGAACCGATTTTCTGGCGCTGGTGGTTGGGGTGGACGTAAACAGAATTTTCCACGGTTTTTGAATAGGCAGCACGCTGGTGGAATTTGGAGAGGGAGGCCCAGCCGACGAGCCGGCCGTCGATTTCGGCGACGGTGATGGGGTGTTTTTCGCCGTGACTTGCGAACCATTTCTGGCGGTCCTCGATTTTTTCGGGCTCGAGCTGGTAGGTGCAGGTGGAGCGCAGGACGTAGTGGTTGTAGATGTCGTTTATGGCGAGCAGGTCGGCTTCGGCGGCGAGACGGATTTGTGGCTGGTGCATAAGTGAGTGAGGTGGTTGAGAAATCATTGGACCTGGTTGCGGTCTTCGGACATCCAGCTCAGGGCTTTTTTCAGAGACTGGGCCAGTTTTGCGCTGTCGCCTTCGGCCTGGAAGCGGATGAGGAGCATTTGCGGCCGGCTGCCGAGGAACATGGGGGCGATGGAGGCGATTTTGATGCGGGCGGCGCGCAGCTCGTCGATGACGTCGTTGAGCTCATAGTCGACGACGCAGAGTTGGCCGATGGCGTTCATTTTTCCGCAGGGGCAGGGGAAGAAGTAGATGGAGGAGGAGAGGCCGGCATCGGGGGGGATTTCGCCGAGGTCGATGTGGCCGACTTGCACGTCTTTGCGGGGAATTTGGATTGAGAGAATGTTTTTGGAGACCTGGGCGGTGGGGAATTCTTTGATGATGGGTTGCCAGCGCTCTTCAGTCGGTTTTTCGGCCGCCGCGGGTTGGTCGAGGGCGGTGGCGCAGCCGGTGAGTAAGAAGAGTGAGGACAGGAAAAGTGCGATTTTCATGATGGCTCCATTATTTCTTCCCCAGGCTTCGTTGGCGAGCGAAGAAGTCGCGGAGGAGTTGG
>JBGPEF010000090.1:0-13465 GCA_041482675.1 Tepidisphaeraceae bacterium
CAAGCGAACCCGTTCCTCGGCCTCCAGCCGAACGATGTACTTTTTCATGCCGATCCTCCATGATCGCGGGCAAAGTGCCCAAGATCAGCATCGGCAAGATGACCTGTTTACCCGTAGAATTGGTGGTGTCAGACCACTAGTTTAATCGAGAAGGTAACGCCCGAGCGTGAGGTCGCCGTCGGCATCGACGCCCGCCACGAGAAGCTTGTGGGCGGGCGTGATGGTCTTGACGGAGAAAACAGTGGTGTTTCCCACGATATACATGTTGGGAATCGCGGGGCCGGGGGAGGAGGAGGGGATGGCAGCGCCGTCCGCGGCGAGGCGCAGAGTGGAGGAGGCGGTGGGCATGACGATGCGACCGTCAGCTTCAAACCAGGCACCGATTATTCTGTCGGAAGCCCGGCGGAGGGTTTTACCGTCTGGTGAGCCATCTGGTTTGTAACGGCGGATCTGGAAATCGCGCTCAGTATCGCCGGGAGCAAGGAGGATAACTCCACCATCGGCGAGTAACCTGGCATCAAAGAGATAACTGAGGTCGTCGATGAGCAATTTGCCATCCTGGGAGAAGGAGGTGTCGAAGGAGCCGGAGGGGTTGAGGCGGGCGATGAAGATTTTCGGATCGACGAATGGTGGACCGAGGTCCTGGTAGGTGCTGGTGGTGCCGACGACGGTGACCTTGCCGTCGGGGTGCAGGAAAAGATGATCGGGAATGTCGAGGCTATCGAAATCGGCGGATGCGGTGCCATCCTGGTCGAAGCTATTGTCTGGAGAGCCATTGGCGCTCAGGCGGGTGATGGCGATGGTGGAGGAGCCGAGGCCGGCGTACTTACTGCCGGCGAGGAGAAGTTTCTGGCCCGGGAGGGCGATGATGAGGTCCGGATTGGTAGCGCCTGCGGGAACGCTGATGCGGCTGTTGTGGCCGAATGAATTGTCGGGAGAGCCATTGGCATTGAAGCGCTGCACGTTCATCCGTTCAAGCGAGCCATCATCACCGGCGAGGATTATTTTGCCGGCGGAGTCGAGTCCAAGCGCGGTGATGTGCTCGAAGAACTGATTCGGCTGGAGGAGAATGCGGCCTTGAACGCCGAAGGCCTTGTCGACTTTGCCGTCCGGGCGCAGGCGCAGCAGCGCGTATTGGGTCTGGTTGTACATGTCGAGCTGCGCGAGGACGATCGATTTGCCGTCGGGCTGAGTTACCAGATGCAGCGGCGTGTCTTTGAGGGGTCCGGTATCGTCGATGGTGATAGCGCCGCGGCTGGCGAAGCGTTTGTCGGGAGAACCGCTGGCGTTGAATCGGGCAAGGATCATGTCACCATCGGCCCAGGTATTTCGAGACGTGAACAGGGCGAGGAGGCGATTGTTGGGCAGGAGGCGGGCACCGCCTGCGATCATCTGGCCGCCATTTGAGGTGAGGGAGAACTCGCGGGTGGGGGAACTGGGATCGGCGGAGCCATCGCCGCGGAAGTGGAGGAGAAACTGTTTGGAGTCTTCAGGTGGCGGGCCGGATTGAGCGAGGCTAAGCGCAGCGCCTAGCACCGTGATGGCGGTGGGGCCGGCGCGGAGGATCACAGCGCGGTCGTAAATGGAGCCAAGATTGAAGGTGATCAGGCCCCGGCTGCCAAATCCCTGGTCGAGCGCGCCGTGGCTATCGAGGCGCATGAGGAAGGCGTCGCCATTGGCGGATCCGCCAAGCAAAATCCGGCCATGGGAAAGAATCTGGAGCGAAGCAGGTGATGCGTCATTGCCGGCGAGGGTGGTGGTGAATTTGCCGCCGGCGGCAAATGAATTGTCGATCGTGCCATTGGGTCGATAGCGCACCAGGACGATAGTCGGCGAGGCTGAGCCGGAGAGGCCGACGGCGACGATGTTGCCGGCGGCATCGACGGCAAGTTGGGAAAGCCGATCGTTGTCGCCCAGGTCGGTGAGGACGTAGCCTTTGCTGCCGAAGGAGCGGTCGAGTGAGCCGTTGGAGTTCAAGCGCATCAGGCCAAAGTCGCGCGAATGAGAAGTGCCGGAGCGGCCGGGCTCGGCCCAGCCGCCGACGAGGATTTTGCCGCGGGGGAGCAGTTCCATATCGAACACGGCTTCGCCAAGGGTGGATTTGAAGGTCTGAACGCCGTCTCGGTCGAAGGACTTGTCGAGCGAAC
Organism: Tepidisphaeraceae bacterium; assembly: GCA_041482675.1. Lineage (GTDB taxonomy): Bacteria > Planctomycetota > Phycisphaerae > Tepidisphaerales > Tepidisphaeraceae > JBGPEF01. The sequence continues at coordinate 2,148 of JBGPEF010000090.1, forward strand.
CGTTGGAGTTGAAGCGGAAGACCGCCCAATTTGCGTCCAGGTAGCCGGCGACGAGGATCTTGCCGTCGGGTTGGATGCGCACCTGCTCGGCTTGCGCGACGAGCTGGTTCTGGCCCGCGGGACCGCGGATGAGTGTGATGGAGCGACCCTTCTGGCCGAAGGTGCGGTCGAGGGTGCCGTTGGGGTTGACGCGGGCCAGAATGATTTGCGTGGTCTGATCCCTGCCGCGCGTGTTGCCGGCGACGATGACCTTGCCATCGGGCTGGATGTCGAAGCCGGCCGCGGAGGTGTACTGGGAACCTTTGAAGGGGTAGGTCTGAGTGCCGTCGCGGGAGAATGAGGGATCGGGCGAGGCGAGGGAAAGCAGAATACGAGATTCGAGCGATTCGATGGGACGCTGAACGGTCGTGAGATGTGTCATAGGTGGGAAAACTCGACGCCACCTTGTCAACGCCAGCTTAGCAGGGTGCTAGAAGTATGGAGAAGGGGATTCTTGAAGGTGAAGCGGCGAGCGGGCTGATGTAGGATATCCATGGGATGGAGACGCGGATGAGCCTGATGGGACCGAAAGTCAATTGCGAAGGAACGCCCCGGCGGGATTTCCTGAGGCTGGGAATTGGCGCGTTCATGGGGCTGGGGTTCGTGGATTTGCTCCAGCAGCGCGTGTTGGCGAAACAGGCGGCGCTGGCGGCTGGGGGGGCGAGCCCGGCCACGGTGAACTGCATTTTGATCTGGCTGGATGGGGGACCGAGTCATTATGAATCGTTCGATCCGAAGCCGGATGCGCCAACGGACATTCGAGGCGAGTTGAAGCCGATTCAGACCAGCGTTCCGGGGGTTCATTTCTGTGAGGTGATTCCGAAGCTGGCGAAGGTGTTTGATAAGTACACGGTTGTTCGATCGATCTGTCACAAAGATCCGAATCATGGCGGGGGAAATCATTACATGATGACGGGCGCGCCCACGCCGGTGCCGGTGGGGTGCGGGGCGTTTGTGACGTTTCATCCATCGTATGGCTCGGTGGTTTCGTGGAGCCGGGGGATTCATAACGGGTTGCCGGCGTATATGACGACGCCGGAGATGTCGCGCTCGGGCGGGCCGAATTTTCTGGGGGCGCAGCATGCGCCGTTCATCATCAAGGGGAGCCCCAACAGCAAGGAATTCCGGGTGCGGGATGTGGTGCTGCCGGCGGAGATCAGCAGCGGGCGGGCGCAGACGCGGCAGCAATTGCGGCAATCGCTGGATCGGCTGGCGCGATTCGCGGACAAAGCGGCTGAAGATCCGGCCGTCAGCTTTGACAGCTATTATCAACAGGGACTGAGCCTGGTGACATCGCAACAGGCGCAGGAGGCGTTTGATCTGAATAAAGAGCCCACAGCGATGCGTGATTTTTATGGTCGAAATGATCTGGGGCAGCGGTTGCTGCTGTGCCGGCGGCTGGTGGAGGTGGGCGTGTCGTTCATCACCTGCTACAGCGGCGGGTGGGACCATCACACGAAGATTTTCACGGGCTACAAGGGGAGCCAGATGGCGAGCCTGGATCAGGGGCTCTCAGCGCTAATCAGTGATCTGGATCAGCGGGGAATGCTGGAATCGACGCTGGTTTTCTGCCTTGGTGAATTTGGGCGGACGCCGAAGGTTAACAAGGATGCGGGGCGGGATCACTGGCCGCACGCGATGTCGATTCTGGCGGCGGGCGCGGGGATTCCGCGCGGGCAGGTGGTGGGGGCGACGGATGCGAAGGGGTATTACGCGTCGGAGAATGTTCACTCGCCGGAGGATTTCGCGGCGACGCTCTATACGAAGATGGGGATCGATCCGCACCTGCATTTGCACACCAACACGGGGCGGCCGGTGCAACTGGTGGCCGGGGGAAATCCGATCAAGGAACTCTTCGCGTGAGATGGCCCGCTGGACGTTTTTGCATGGGCGTGCTGGTGGTTATCTGGTGCGCTGCCGCGGAGGCGGCCGCGCCGGTGCTGGATTATCTGTTTCCGGCCGGGGGAAGTCGGGGGACGACGGTTGCGGTTACGGCTGGGGGTAAATTTGAAAGCTGGCCGGTGCAGGGGTGGGCGGATTCGAGTGAGATTCACATCGAGCCGGCCGCGGCCAATGGGACATTTTCGGTCAAAATTGGGGACAAAGTTGCGAGCGGTCCGCATCTGGTGCGGCTGTACAACGCAGATGGGGCATCGGCGGTTCGCGTTTTTATGGTGGGACAGCAGCGGGAGGTGATGGAGAGCGAGCCGAATGACGAGCTGGGGAAGGTGAAGACGATTCAGGGGCTGCCGATCACGATCAATGGAGTGTTGGAGAAACCGGGGGATGTGGATGCGTTTGCGTTTCGGCTGGAAGCGGGACAGCGGTTGGTGGCGAGCCTCCAGGGCCGGCGGCTGGGTGGGCCGATGGACCCGATGCTTCATCTGTATGATGAGGCGGGGAATGAACTGGGGTTTTCGCACGATGGATTTGGGCTTGATCCGCTGCTGGTTTACCAGGCGCGGCTTAGTGGCACCTATATCATTCGGGTTTCCGCGTTTGCGTTTCCTCCGGCGGCGGATGTGAAATTGACTGGGGGGAAGAGTGATATTTATCGGTTGAGTCTGACGAGCGGGGTGTTCGCGCGGGCGACATTTCCGGCGGGGATCAAGCGCGGGGAGAAAAAGATGCTGGAGGTTTTGAGCGTTGGCGCTGTTGGGGAGAAATCGACGCTGGAGGTCGATGCGACAAAGATCAAGCCGAATCGGGATCATCTTTATGTGCCCACAGGCGACGGTGAAGGGCGGCTGCGCGTCGAGGTGGGGGATGGTCCTGAGCTGATGGAGGATTCGGCGCGGGGGAGCGGCGTTTTAGCGCCTCCATTTGCCATTAACGGCCGAATCGCCGCGGGGGGCGAGGAGGATCGATTTGAGTTTGGTGCGAAGAAGAATGAGAAGCTGATCATTTCGCTGCGGGCGGGGACGCTGGGCTCATCGCTCGATGCTTTGTTGCGTTTGGAGGATTCGGCGCAGAAGGAATTGCTCCGCAATGATGACAGCGTGGGCGATGGTGATTTGCGGGTTGAATGGAGCCCCCCCGCCGACGGCACGTATCGGGCGATCATTGGCGACATCAAGCGAGCGGGGAACAAGGACTCCATCTATCGGCTGGCGATCGAGAAGGCGGTCCCAGCGATTTCGGCCGCTGTGGGCGGGCATGAATTTCGGGTGATGGCGGGAAAGACGACGAGCATCAAAGTTAACGTTAATCGGCTGAATGGGCATAGCGGCGGGCTGATCGTTGTGGCGGCCGATCTGCCGCCTGGGGTCGGCGCAGGCAGCGCTGCGGTTGGGGAAAAAGCGGGGGAAGTCACGATTGACCTGGCGGCGGCCGGTGAGGCGAAGGCGGCTTCGGTTCCGATCCGGCTGATGGTCCTGGGGACCGATCCAGATAGTCCGTTTGCGCAGGCGGCGACGTTTGACCTGACCAAGGAGGCCGGCCAGCAGTTGATTACGTCGACCGAATTGGTTTGGTTGACGGTGCAGCCGCTGCCGCCGGCGACGCAGCCGACCACGCAGCCGACAACGAAGCCCGCCAATCCGAAGGGCTCATCCTGAACGGTCTGCTGTGTGGTCGGAAGCGCAGGCGATGCATCGGCGTATTCCCCTGCGTCCATTAGATCAGTGCCAGTAAAGACTAACGACAGGCTAATAAAATCGGCCTGTTGCAGGTTCTTGTCAGAGAATTCTTGACACGAGCGGATTCAGCAGTACATTCTGTAATAGCTTTTTGGACGGGTTGTGGGTTTGAGGGCAAGGAAGGGACATCTGGTAAGGGCACCCATCGTCTCGACATCAGTGTAGATGTACATCCCTGCCGCCGCTCCAGCGCGCCAATCCAGCGCCCGCTTTCCCGTTGGGGGATGCGGGAAGTTCCTATCTTCAGTTTGAGTTGGGGCATCGACTATGGCACCGAATTCCCACATCGTAAAGTGGCTGATCTCTTCCTACCGTCACATCCTGCACCGCAACAAAGTCAAAGAAGCCCAAGAGGCCATGCCCGAGTGCCTGCGGCGGCCGATGGGAGTGGTTGAGCCGCTGGAGCAGCGGGTGATGCTCTCGGCGTCAACATTCGAAGATGTTTCCAAGGCTGCCTATACCGCAAATCCGTTCCTGACGGACGGCATTCGCTCGGCGCTGGTGGATGGCTTGAGCAGCTTCGCCACCAAACTCGAATCGCTGAGCAACAGCGGCGATTTCAACAGCGACGTCCCCGGCGTTCTCCAATACGACACGTCCCTGTTTGGCGCACTCGATGCTCCCAAAGCCAAGAACCTGGCGGACATCCTCGGAGGCGTGGGCGGTTCGACGCTGGGGAATGTGATAGGGGATAACATCGTTGACGCCATCAACGGCACGCTGACAGGCACTCTCCTGAGCACGATCAGCGTCAACGCGTCGGGTGACCTGGGGATCTTCAGCAACAAACATTTTGAGGTCCACCTCAGCGGTTTGGCGCTGACAGCGATTTCAGGAGATACCTTTGAGGTGAGTTCCAACATCACCATCAAAGTCACAGATGAGGATGACACCGATCTATTCTTTGACCTGGGCCGCAACGCCGACCAGTTTGGCATCCGGCCGACTATTCCCAACGCTTATTTCCCCTCTTTCTCGAATCCCATTGGCCTGGAGGCCGGTTTTGCCGTCGATTTCACGGCTGGGGTGAGTGCCGTCATCACTGAAAGTGACGCTGACGGCGAGGGTGACACCCCAGACGTCAAGATTGACATCGTCAATGGCGACAATGATTTCTTCGCGAAGAGCGCCAGTCTCGCAGCCACGGCCAAGATCGACACCAGCGGCGATCCGGCTCACACTGCTCCGTTCATGCAGTTGGGCTTCCTCGACGTCAACATGACCGTCGATCACTTCGCGCTCAACGGCAAGATCAACCTGTCGCTCAACGGCGGCGGGACCATCCCGTTTGCGAGCATCGGAAGCATCACGACGACGTCGTCACTGCCGGCCGCTGATAACAGCATTGATGCGGATGTGAGCATATCGGTGGACAATGTTTCGGGGACGAGTTTCTCGGGCGGGTTCCACGTTCCGCCCAATGATTTTAAGGCGCAATTTTTCGGCAATGTCGCCCTTGGGGCACAGGTTTCGTCGATTGCCGGTTCCTCCGACCCGCGCACCGCGCCTCGGCTGAAGCTCAATGCCGATGCCCTGAGCAACCTGGGGCCATTTAAGAATCTGGATGCGGGCGCTGTGGTGGGCCTGCTCAAAGGGTTTGCCGATCGGCTGGGCACGCTTCCGGCTTCTTCTGTGCTGAGTCTGCCGCTGCCCCTCACCAAGGGGAAAACGCTGGGCGATATGCTCCCGCTGGCGGATTTCGCGAGCAATGCGCTGATTTACGATCAACTGACCAAGGCGACGCGGCTGGTGGACAAGGATGGCAATCCCCAATTCACTTCAGCGCAGACGCTGACCAGCAAGCTGCACGATCTGCTGGGCCTGAGCAATGCCACGATCAATCCGACGTACCTCGATGAGGAGGGCGGCGCTGAGGCCCACAAGCTGCTGTTCACCGTTGGCTTCGATGCTGTGTTTGATCCCAAGGTGCTCGATGCGCTTAAGAAATCAGACATCGGGTTCAACATTGATCTGGGCAAGATCGCCGGCCTGGAAAGCAATGCCACGGTCAAGCTCACGCCCAGCGGCCACATTGGCTTCACCTTCGGCATCGATCTCACCCCCGGCGGCAGCCTGCCGATCCGGCTCGCCCCGCCGCTGGTCGATGCGCAAATCCGGGCGGTGCTCAGCGGCAGCGGCGCGCTACAGACGCCGACCAACGGCGTGCTGACCTCGAGGGCGGGGTTCAAGCTGACCGTCGGCGGCAGCATTGGCGGCACCGCGACCGTCATCCTCACGGCCGCGGATACGGCGGGAAATCTCACGATTGACGACCTGGTGAGCGATTTGCAGGGGAAGATCAATGCGGCGATCGACGCCGTCAATGCGCCTCTCTTCCATTCCACCATCAGTGGAAAACTGCTGGTCAAAGTTGACAAGCTTCCTGACGGGCGGCTGCGCCTCAGCTCGCCATTCACCACCTTCCTCCAGGTGAAGAGACTGACCACCGGCAGCACGCCTGATGCGGGCGGCTTTGCCATACTGGGCTTCCTCGATGGCCAGCGCGCCTCGACAGCCCCCACGCCGGACAACGGAATCCTCGGCGACGACGCCGATTTTGATATCCGCATCGGCGCTAATCCAACGATCAATCACGTACACGTCCTGAAGAGCGCCACCCTGGACAACACCAGCGTGGACGATCTGGTCGGCGACATCAACGATGCCCTGGGCGATGCGGGAATCGACAGTAAAGTGCTGGCGAAACGCATCGGCAACAACACCACCGGCATCATGCTGGAGACCCAGCAAACGGTCATCAAGATGCTTCAGGTCGTCGATGCCGACAATATCACCGAGCAGGATTTCGGCTGGCAGGACAAGCAGATCGGCGCTGAGATCGCGGTCGCCGGCGCGAATGAACTGCTGGTCCAGGGTGACGGGATGGCGCCGGCGAACGGCAAGCCGGCCGATGAGGTCGTCTTCCGCTTCAAGATCGACGGCGGCGATGCAATCAGCGTCCACGTTCTGACCACCGCCGAAGACCCCGATGTCATCACCAACGCGAACCTCAGCAACACCTCGGACAACACCAACATCAACGATCTGGTCGCCGACATTAATCTCGCCATCGCCCACTCCAAGCTGCCCGACGGCAGGAGCCTGGGCGCAGTGCTGGCGGCCGGCGCGATCGACACCGATCAGGACACCACTGACGATCCGAACGCCGACTCGTTCGTTCCGGACACGATCGTCTTCCGCAGCACTGCCAATATCAGTTCCTTCGACTTCCTCGTCGGCACCCACAGCGGCGAAATTGGTTTTGGCGGAGCCATCGACGACGTTAAGAGTGCCGTGCATTTCGGCCCCAACGCCGCGACGGGCCAGTTGCCCGCAGGCGGCGCAACCTTCACCCTGTCGTTGAGCGATGATGCGCCGGTGACCCTCTCGGTCAGCCAGGCCGCCACCAGCGACAACGCCGGCGCTGGCATCGATCACATTTCCGCGCTGGTGCAGGACATTCAGGATGCGATCGACAATCCGGCCACCGGACTGGCAGGAAAGATCGTGGCGGGTCGCTCGGGCGACCGCATCATCCTGACAGCTCCAGAGATCAGTGATCAGCGCCTGCGCATCAATCTGGACGAGAGCACCGGACCCGGCGCGACAGCGCGGGATGTGCTTGGATTCCGTGATGGGCTGCTGGCCCGCGCGGATGAGGGCGTGGCGTTCTTCGTGCAGGATGCCGAAGTGGACATCGGCGCCAAGGTCGATATCGACCCGCTGTCCGCCTCGGCCCACCTGGGCTTCATCGGCATCAGCATCGACAATACTTCCAACGCCCACCTCACCCTCGATCTCAAACTCCAGCTCAAGGACAACGAGAACAACACCACTCGCATTTTCCTCAATGACCTGAACGACCGCCTGACCGACATCCGCTTCACCGCCAGCGCCAAGCTGCCCCCCACTGGCAAGTTGACCGGCGATGCGACGTTCGATATCACGATTGACGGCGGCAGCGCACATACCATCACGATTCCGCACCTCGATCCGGATGGAACTGGAAGCGGGCCGAGCCATGCGCGCACCGGCACCGACACCAACAGCACCATCACTGATCTGGTCAAGGACATCCAGGACGCGCTGGATGCCGGCCTGGCCGGTTTGAATGTACACGCGGTGGCCAGTGTGAATAACGCGGGCGTCCTGAGCATCTCCGTCTCCTCGCTCCAGGCCAAGTCTGTCGAAATCAGCAACCTCAACACCGTAGCCACCGACGAACTGCACCTGAGCGGCGGCACCAAGCACGGCCTGCTGGTCGTTCCCAGCGCAGACTGGACTGGCAGCTTTGCGTTCAATGGCATTAATGTCCCCAGCCCAATTCCCGGCATCGATACACTGCCCGGGCTGCCGTTCGACATCGCCTTCACAGTCGGCAACAGCCTGCCTGGTGTTGCCAGCCTCACCCCCGACCTTTCCGTCGTGCCGCAGGACCTGCTCAACTTCGCGGACCTGCTGTTCACCGGCGCCAACAGCATTCTGGACGCGATAGGCGGGCTCTCCAGCTTCCTGAATTCCACTTTTGCAAATCTCGATTTCGTTAAGACGAAGATACCGATCATCAACCTGAGCATCGCCGATCTGATCGACGTGGGGGACACCTTCAAGGATGTCCTGGCCACCTTCACGGCCAATCCAGCTTCGACCGTTCAGGACCTGCGCAACCGACTGATCGAAGCGCTCGGCCTGCCTTCCAATGATCCAGACGGGAACGTCAATGTCAGCTACGATCCGGCCAGCAGCGTGCTGAAGCTGGATTTGAAGTACATTCGCGAGTTCAACAAGACGCTGCCCATCGATTTCGACCTGGCCCCCTTCAGCAGCATTCCATTTGAGCTGAAGGGCAATGCGGCGCTTGAGATCGAGGGCGGAGCCAGCGCGCGAATGGTTGTGGGCGTCGATCTCTCCGACCCGCTACACCCCGACCTCTTCCTCGATACCGGCGACACCAGCTTTGACCTGAATTTCGCCGCGCGCGGCAAGGGGATCAATTTCGTGGGCTCACTGGGTCCCGCGGGCCTGTTTATCCAGGATGGGCAGCTCGCCCTCGACAAGGATGGCGATGTCGCCACCGATGGGCCCACTGACGGCATGCAATTTGGCGTGCATCTCGATGACAACGACACCAACGCCGATCCCAACGACAACCGCCTGAGCTTCGCGGACTTTGACAAGATCGACGTGACCACCGACGACTTCGCCGGCGCGCTGAACGCCAAGCTGCCGATCTACTTCCCGACCGATTCCGATTTCCTGGGCAACCTGGGCATTCAGATTGGCGACCTCAAGGGATTCATCACCGGCGACACCAGCAGCGTACACGTCGATGTTCCGGATCTTTCCAACATCCTCGACAACCTCAACTTCAATTTGCTCGACAACCTGCCGCTGCTGATCGACGGCGTCGATTTCGTCTTCGGCCAGTTGCAAACCCTGCTCGACAAGAACCTGGGCTCGCTGAATCTGCCGCTCATTGGCGATGGCCTGCACGACGCCGCCCAGTTCATCAACAACCTGCGCACCGATGTCTTCCAGACCCTGAAGGCGAAGCTCACCAACTCACTCCAGCACAGCGACCAGATCATCACCGACGCCCTTAACCAGGTGTTCGGCCCCGGCGGCGCGTTCGGCGCGGCCGGCATCCTGGCGACGCCGGTGCACGTGGACAAGAGCCTCGCAGGCACCAGCGATGACTTCGTGACGTGGACCTTCAGCCTCGGGCAGGAAATCCACGTGCCGCTGTCGTTCGATCTGGGTCTGCCCGTGCTGGGCCTCAAGTCCGACACGCCCATGGACCTCAAGCTCGACTGGGCCGCGAACCTTGGTTTCGGCATCGATTTCGAGCACGGCTTCTACTTCGTGATCGACGACAATCCAGCCAATCCTGAGCTCTCAGTCGATGCCACGCTCGATCTCCCCAGCATCACCGGCAATCTGCTGTTCCTGAAGATCCAGGCCGAGGATAAGCATCCCGGCGACGACCTGGGCGTGCACTTCAAGCTCGATCTCCAGGGTGGAACTGATGACAAGCTTGGGTTGGCCGACCTGCTCGACCTCGATGCCGATGTTGCGCTCACCGGCGAAGCCAATATTGATCTGGGCCTGCGGGCCGGTATCAATGCCGGCGACAAGATCAACGGCAAGAATGTCTCCGCCCTGCCGACCATCGTGGCTGACTTCAAGCTCCAGGCCACGATGAATCTGAGCAGCGCCAGCGAAGCAACCAACAACAGCCCGTTCGACCTCAATTACGTTGCCTTCGAAGGCATTGGCCTGGATCTGGGCACGTTCTTCTCCGATTTCCTGAGCCCGCTGGTCAAGGGCATTCAGGAAGTCACCGATCCGCTCCAGCCCTTCATCGACGTGTTTACTTCGCCGATTCCCGTAATCAGCGACCTGGCGGGCGAACCTATCACGCTGCTCGATATTGCCGGCCTGTTTGGCGAAGTCGATCCCAGCATGATCGAGGCCATCGCCGACATCATCACCCTGGTCAATTCCATCCCCAACATCGCCCCCGGCGACACCATCGTCCTGCCGTTTGGCGACGTGGTGCTGGTCGGAAGTGGCGGTGGTGGCGGCAGCGACTTCAACCTCTTTGACGACAAGTCCATGGACGAGGTGCGCGATCCCAACACTCCGCTCAGTGGCCTTGGCCATTTCGGCGACGCGATCGGTGGATTTGGCGATCTGGATACGGCGCTGGCCAGCAACCCCGCAATCCCATCCGGCGTTTCGAGCTTTACCAGCGATCTGGGCAGCGGCAACTTCGGCGACTTCATTGATTTCCCATTCCTTAAGGACCCCTCGCAAATCCTGGGCGCGCTCTTTGGCCGCCCGTTCACGCTGGTCACGCTCGACCTGCCGCCGTTCAGCTTCGGATTCACCTACAGCCAGTTCTTCCCGATCATCGGGCCGCTGGGCGCTTCGATCACCGGCAGCCTGGGCGCGAAGTTCGATTTCGCGTTCGGCTATGACTCATTTGGCCTCCAGAAGTTCGCCGAGGGCGGCTTTAAGTATCCGCTGGACATCTTCCGCGGCTTCTACATCAGCGATACCGATCACGCGGACGGAACCGGTTCCGATGTGAATGAAATTGAGATCACGGGCAGCCTGGTCGGCGCGGCGGAGCTGAATCTAGGCGTCGCCAAGGGCAGTGTCGGCGGCGGGGTGAAGGTCACATTCGGCCTGAACCTCAACGATCCCAATCACGACGGCAAGGTCCGCATCGAAGAGCTGATCAACAACATCGTCTTCGCCGACCCGGCGTTTAACCCGCTGGGCATCTTCGACGTCAATATCAAGGTCGAGGCGTTCCTCACCTGGGCGATTGAAGTGCTGTTTGTGTTCAAGGCTTCCGGCCAGATTGGGCCAAGCCTGCCGCTGCTCGATGTGACAATTGAAGTGCCGCACCAGCCGGTGCCGGCAACCGATGTTGGCAAGATAGACGGCTCAACCCTCGATGTGTTGCGCCTGAACATGGGCCCATTTGCCGGCGATCGTTTGAACAAGGACGTGAAGGATGGCAATGAAAAATTTGTGGTGACCAAGACCGGCACGAATGAATTCAGTGTCAAGTTTGGCGATTTTGACGCGCATACATTCACGAACATCGGCCGCATCGAAGCCAAGGGCGGC
>JBGPEF010000091.1:0-13431 GCA_041482675.1 Tepidisphaeraceae bacterium
AGTTCCTCTGCCGTGGTGCCATGGCCAGCGAGCCCGGCGTGTTCGTCACCTTCGAAGAACGAGCCGAGGCCGTTCGCAAAAATGCCCTCTCCATGGGTTTCGACCTGGCCGCCCTGGAAAAGGCCGGCAAGGTCGCCATCATCGAGGCTCGCTTGTACGGAGGAGAAGTCCTCTCAGGCGATTTCGACATTAACGGTCTGCTCGCCATCGTTGACGGACACGCCAAACGGATCGGCGCCAAGCGGATCGTCATGGATGCGCTGGATGTGTTGCTCCGCATTTTCGGCGACTCGCAGCGCGAACGAAGTGAACTGTATCGCCTCCACGACTGGTTGATTGATCGCAAACTCACCGGCGTCCTTTCGGTAAAGGCCCAGCTCGATGGAAATATGGCCCACCGTTACGAGTTTCTCGACTTCATGGCCGACTGCGTCATCCGCCTCGACCATCGCGTCGTGGGACAGGTGGCCACCCGCCGGCTGCGGGTGATCAAGTATCGTGGCTCCGGCTTCGGCACCAACGAGTATCCCTACGTCATCGGCCAACACGGCATCGTCCTCTTTCCCCTGACCCAGGCGGAACTGACCCACCGGCCGCTGGGACAGAGGGTCTCCTCGGGATTGGCCGGACTTGACGCCATGTTGAACGGGGGCTTCCGCCGCGCATCCTGCGTCCTGATTGCGGGCCCCAGCGGCACCGGCAAAACCACGCTGGCCAGTGCCTTCGCCCGGGCCGCCTCCCGACGCCACGAGAAGGTGTTATTCCTCCATTTTGAGCAATCTCAGGAAGAGCTGATCGCCGGCATGCTCAGCGCTGGGCTCGATCTGCGCCCGGCCGTGCGGGCCAAAACGCTCATGGTGCAAACCGGACTGCCCGAGGCCATGGGGTCTGACAACCACCTGATCCGCGCCCTCGAGGCCATCGACAGCTTCAAGCCCGAACACCTGATGGTCGACGCCATCTCCGCCTGTGTTCGCATGGGCTCCGAACGGGCCGCCTTTGATTATCTCATGCGCCTGGTGGCCGTCGTCAAGGACCGCGGCATCACCTGCGTCCTCACCAACCAGAGCTCCGGTCTGCCTGGCGCCTGTGAGGAACTCAGCGGCATCGGCTTTTCCTCCGTCGTGGACTGCGTCGTCCAACTCCGCTTCGTCGATGCCGGCACAGAGATCGGCCGGCAGATCCTTGTCGTCAAATCCAGAGGCTCGGGGCACTCCAATCGCCGCGAGCCGTTCTATATCACCGACCAGGGCATCGAGTTCCCCAACAACCTCCGACCCCCATCGGCCCGGGCCGGACTAGCTAACTCGAAGGACGGTGAAAAATGAGCCAGGCCCCCCGAGCCAGGCGCCGTCGAGAGAAAGGACAGCGCGGCCACTACCTCCTTCGACTCTTCGTGGTCGGCGATGGCCCCAATTCCAAACAGGCAATGGCCAACCTTCGTCGCCTCTGCCGGGTGCACCTCAAAGATCGTTGCACCATCGAAACGGTTGACGTGGAGAAAGACCTCGCAGCCGCGATCAGGGACAACATCCTCATCACCCCGGCGTTGATCCAGGTCTCTCCACTTCCCAGGGTGACTGTCCTGGGCAACCTGAGCGATCTGCACAAGGTCCTGCTGGCTCTCCGATTGCCGGAGAGTGACGCATGAACAAAAACAGGCCCACCTATCAGCAGCTCGAAAAACGCCTGGCCGCGGCCGAACCCATCGTCGAGGCCCTGAAAAACCACCAGGTCGATGCCGTCGTTGGCGAGGAGAAGATCGCCTTCCTCCTCCTCCGCGAAGTCCGCGAGGCGCTGGTCAACAGCGAAGCAGGATTTCGCGCCATGTTCGAGCTCTTTGGCATTGGCATGGCCCAGGCCGATCCTCCCGCCTTCCGCTTCACCAGAGTCAACCAGAAGTTCTGCGAGATCGCCGGTTATTCGGCCGAAGAATTGCTGACCAAGACCTACCTTGGCCTCACTCATCCTCAGGATCGCCAGCGGGATATGAATGGCCTTGCCCGGGTGCTCAACGGCAAGACCGACTCCTGGTCCATCGAGAAAAACTGCGTCCGCAAGGATGGAAGTGCTATCCCGGTGCGTGTCAATGGCGCTGCCCTGCGGGATGCCACCGGCCGGGTCGTCAGAATCCTCGCCATGATCAGTGACATCACCTCGCGCAAACCAACACGGGTGAAGAACGTGACGGCCAGGAAAGCCCGGCGATCCATCCCTGCCAGGTCGTCCGGCAAACCGGGACCCAGGAGACAATAACCAGGACTCGTCAGACCGCCGCTCGCCGCGTCCGCCCGGCCACTATAAAATACGGCGCACGAAAGGGCTTAATGAAGACGTCAGGTGAAATCGAAGCCGCCATCTGCCAGGGCATGAGCCGCTTTGAGCAGGAATACATGGGCCGCGGCCCCAAGGACATCCATGCCCACCTGATTGGTGATCTGCTCGTCGTCCGCCTCCGGGGAGTTCTCACCGCCGCCGAACAGCATCTGGTCAAGACCCTCCAGGCCGACAAGGGACGCGATATCCTCAAACAAGTCCGAATCCAGTTGATGGAGGCCGGGCGGCCCATCATTGAAGAGATGATCCAGGAAATCACCGGCGTGAAAGTTCTCAGCCTGCACCACGACGTCAGCACCGTAACCGGCGAAGAGGTCGTGCTCTTCACCCTCGTTGAGCCCCCCGTTTTCCGAGAGGCAAAAAAGAGGCCCGACGCCGCCCGGTAGGCGGCTGCATCTTCCATATCCTGTTCAGTTATTGCTCATCCATTAATCCATTCGCCCAGCGCCTTGCCGCGGGAACAAGCCTGTATTACAAACTCCCTGTTCGCCGTCGCGTCTGCGCCCCCACATCCTCATCAAAAATCGAAAGGATTTTCTCACATTGAAGACCCAGGGAGAAATTGAAGCCGCAATCTGCGCAGGCATCGCCCAGTTCGAGCAGGAATACATGGGCCGCGGCCCCAGGGACGTCCAAACCCACCTCATCGATGACCTGCTCGTCGTCCGTCTCACCAACGTCCTCACCGCCGCCGAACAACAGTTGGTCAAATATATGCCCGCCGACAAGGGCCGCGACCTCCTCAAGCAGGTCCGCACCCAGCTCATCGAAACCTCCCGCCCGCGCCTCGAATCCCTCGTTCAATCCATCACCGACACCAGCGTGGTCAGCATCCACCACGACATCAGCACCTTCACCGGCGAGGAAGTCATCCTTTTCACCCTCTCCCAGTCCCCCAAACTCCGCGACGCCCAAAAACGCGGCGCACGCCTCGCCCCCCAGCGACCCTGACCCGCCTCCAGATTCGCGCTCCCCGCCATCGGCCAATCCGCCCGCTTCTTCACGGCCGCCGCGTTCGCTGACTCCGGAAAATGTTCGACGTGAGGTTCCGCGCCCTCAACTCATGCAGGAGCGGCCGCGCTTCCACGATCATCGCCTCGCCGGCCGCGTTCCAGACGATGCAATCGAAATCGGAAGCAACCAGCTTTCGCCGCAGCGCGCCCTCAAGCCGCGCTACCAGATCCAATTGCCACTTCACAAGCCCGGATTCATCCATGCTCGACCTCTTTTTCCCGTTTCCCCCTTGCCTGTGCTGATCTGCCCTTCTGTCACCCCTCCCCTGCGACCAGCGGCAATGCGGCGCCCCAGCCGGCCGCGCAACACTCTCCAAACCTCGTATCGGGTGCGGCTGGTGCAATCTTCATGAATTCGTGCCCTAAGTGGCTCATATGTGGAACTGGCCCCCGCTGCTTCCCTTGCCGCCTCGGTCGCCAAAACCGCCCGGGCTGGGACCATCGCTGGTTCCAACCTTCTGCTCGTGGGCTGCGCCGCCCGTTCCGCACATTCCCGGGTACGCGGCATCTGCCGCGTTTCGCGGCCTTCCCTGCCACGCGGTCAGCGTCCGCCCACGATAGCTGCGACCACCCAGCGCCGCAATCGCCGCCGCGCATTCTTGTTCCGATTCCATCTCAACAATCCCGACGCCTCCGCCATCATCCTTCTCTGTTTTCGTGATGAACCTCACCCTGCGAACCCGGCCGTAGGCCGAGCATAGCTGCTCCAGGTCCGACTTGCTTGTGGAACGATCCAGATTCCCAACTCGAATCATCTTGCGCACCGCGCACCTCCGTTTGCTCCCTCCCATTCGCTCCCATCCGCCTATTTTTCCTCACTTCAGTTCCAGTTCCAGCGGACCAGGCGCGTTCGCCTGCTCCGAATGTTCGGCCACCCGCCTTCCGCTCGCCGTAAGCTCATAGCCCCCCGCCAGTCCGAAGATCCATCCCGCCCGCTGGGCGGCCGCCAACGCGGATGACGTGCATGCTCCCAGATCCCGGTGCAACAGCCGGTGCAACAGGCGACGATGAAGAACTGAAATGTTGATGGGCTTCATAATCTTCCTTGACGTTTGCTCTTTCCATCGAACGAAATACGCAACCGTGGTCATACAATCTGCGCGACCGAGAACAGCCGCTGCTGCGCTGCATAATCAGTCCTGCCTCCCGCGTATCCCAGCTTCGGAATAATTCTCCCGCTGGCGGAATACACCTGGGACGACGATTTTCCAACGACGACGCTCAACGTGTGCTTCCCCGCTTTAAAAAGCGACTGCTCGCCATCAAGCACCACCTGCGTCCCTCCACTGGGCGCCTTGTAGCTCGCCAGTGAGACCCATGCACTATGGCCCGCCATGACCGTGAACTGCATCTTCACAGTATCCCCCAATTTCACGTGCCCGCCCAAACTCGCATACGTCCTGCTCACGCCCCTGTGCTTCACGCTGTAGCTGATGCCTTTCACAAAGGATGTGGCGAGCTTGAAGTCGCCAAAATCCCCGGCTCTCACATCCGCACCGGCCACCACCACCACCGGCGCTGGATTACCCGAACTCTGCATCCATCCCGCCGGAACAACCTCGCGCACGTCGTAGGTTCCCGGCTTCAGGTCCGTGAACACATAATTCCCATTCGCATCCGTCGTCGTGCGCACTTCAGTTTTGTCGAGCCTGTCGTTGCAAGTGACTTCGAGGAAGACGGTGATTCCCGCCAATCCCGCCTCGCCCGGCTGGCGCACTCCATCGCCGTTGGTGTCCGCAAATTTCGTTCCCGAGATGGTTCCCAGCGAAACCTCGCCGCACCCGCCGACGGCAACGCTGTTGTTGTCATCCAGCGTCACCGCGCCATTGAGGGCAAGCGCCCTGCCGCCGGTGATGTTCGCACCGGTGTTCAGCGTGATGCTCGTCAGTGCGATGATGCTGCCTGTGAAATCGGTGGTGGTCCCCAGGGTCGCCGAGCTCCCCACCTGCCAGAACTCGTTGGCAAAGCACGAAGGCGCATTGATCACATGCACTGATGAAGCGCTCGCGGTCGTCAGCGTGCTCCCAATCTGAAAAACAAACTGCGCATTCGCGTCATTCTTCGCGTCCAGCGTCAGCGTTCCCGTCAACTGCGCTGATGTATCAAACTTATAAACCCCCGGCACAAGCGTAAGCCCACCCAGATCCTGCCCGGTCAGGTTCACGATCGGCGTCAATCCCGCCAGCACGCCAAACGCATTCAAAGCGTCGGCCTGCGCCTGCATCGCCACCGCATCCCCCGCATGAATCTGTCCCGGTAGCGAAACAGTTCCCGGCGGGAATCCCGTGATCGAACTCCCGATTCCGGGCCAAATTCCCAAATCACCGCCGATCGTCGTCGGCCCGGTGTTCGTCACCGCCGATGCCCCCAGCACCGCAAAGCTCTCCGCCGTCCCCAAAACACCCGAGAGCAACCGCCGCTCTTCCAAATTCTCCATCATCACACGTTCCGTGCGCATCATATTTCACCTTTTCCGTATAACAAAAAACCGGCATGGCCGAACACCCTCAGGTATTCGATCACGCCGGCTTACTCGTCAACGGGCCTGTCGCCTCGGCGACTTGCCCTTCATCTAGTCATCCGACACATTAGTGATCTGGAGCCGATTTCTTACTTTCATTCCAGCTCCAATACCAACGGCCAAGCTTATCGGTTCTCCGCGATTGCCGGAACGGACAATCTTACGTCGGAACTGTCACCGTATTCGAATCCAAAGTGACCGCTCCAATCCGCGCCAGCGCCCGACCTTCAAGCGTCGCCAGGTGCGCCAGCGTGACCGATTGATCCGCCATGATGGTTCCCTTGAATTTTGAAGTCGTTCCCAGCGTGGCCGAGCTGCCAACCTGCCAGTAAATATTCCTCGCCTGGGCTCCGCCCGCCAGGATCAACTGCGTGCCCGAAAGCGTCGTCAGTGTCGTGCCTATCTGGAAAATAAACACTGCGTTGGGGTTGCCCTTCGCATCCAGCGTCACATGCCCGGATGAGAGCTTCACCGAGCTCGCACGCTTGTACACGCCCGGAGCCAGCGTCAATCCGCTCAATTCTCCGGCCAACACCTTCGTCGGTGTTCCAGCCCGACCCTTGGCCTCGTTATACGCCGCCGTCAGATCCACCTTGGCTTGTAACGCGATTGGATCGGCCGAGTGAGTGACACCATTGACCGTGGGAGACCCGGTTATCGTACCCGTCGGATGTGTCCCAAGATTCCCGTTGATGATCGTGCCACCCGTATTTGACACACCCGCGCCCGCCAGAATCCCAAACGACTTGGCCGAGCGCAGATTGATCCCCGCGGCCGTCACCGGATTGATCGACTCAAAAGCGACCACCGATCCACCGGCCAAACCGCCAACTTCGTTATAAATCAAAACGTCCCGCGACAATCCGCCATTGAACTTCACCGCGCCGCGAAACGTCGCATGGTTTCCCTTCTGTCCCTTGATCCCCACCTGCAAACCGTCAACCCCACTGCCCATCGACACCGACACGGCAGCTCCAAAAACGCTCGCCGGCCCGGACTTCGACCCATTGGCCTCAATCTGCACCAAGTCATTGCCGCCTCCCGCATCAATCGACACCGCACGATCAAAATTCGCGTTGTCGAGCTTCAGATTATCGTTCCCTCCCATCAGTTGGACCTTCAGGCCTCTCACTCCGTCAAGCACCAGCGGCCCGGCCGCGCCATTAATTGTCGTCGCGCTGCTTCCCGAGGAAATCCGAATCTGATTCGCGCTCAGCCCGCTCCGCGTCATCACAATCTCATTGGCCGCCGCATCCCCTTTCATCACCAGGATCCCCGACGCCACCGAGGCCGTCACATTGCCCGATAGCAAAACTCGGCCCTCCAGGCCATCCATGGTCACCGGCATTGATGCAGCATTCTTCGCGATACGCACTGTCATAGATCTCCATCGGGTGTCAGTTTATGACACCAAAAAAACGCCGACGTGGCGGAACGCCCTCGGGCATTCCATCACGTAGGCAGACTCTTCAACGGGCCTGTCGCCACGGCGACCTGCCCTTCATCTAGTCATCCGAAACAGTCGGGGTCGATCGTTTCCTGACTCGAGCTCCGACTGATCCTCTCATCTTCGCGGGCCGGCCAGTTAAGGGCAATGCACAAAGCCTGGATATTATGGATAAAACTTTGTACGGTACGCTCGCTCGAGCATCCGTCCGCCCGCCTGCTCCCCTCATCCCTTCCTTTTGGCCCCCTCATTCTCCAGAATCGCCTTGGCCTCCAGAAGGTGCCGCCGCTGCTCCTTGCTCACCACCGGATAGCTCAACTTGAGCGATTTGAGCTTTTCCACAATCACGTCGGCCACTGCCGCCCGCGTGAACCACTTGTTGTCGGCGGGAATGATGTGCCACGGCGCGTGCTCGGTGCTCGTGTGATTCAGCGCATCCTCATAACAGCGCATGTAGTCGTCCCAATAGACCCGCTCCTTGGGATCGGTGACGGAGAACTTCCAGTTCTTCTCGGGCGTATCGATCCGCGCCAGCAAGCGCCGCTTTTGCTCTTCCTTCGAGATGTTGAGAAAAAATTTCAGCACCACGATTCCATTCCTGACCAGATACTCCTCAAAATGATTGATCTCCTCGAAGCGATGCTTCCAGATCCCCTTTCCCTTCGCTCCCGGCGGCAGCTTTTGCAGCTCCAGCAGCTCCGGGTGAACCCGGACCACCAGCACCTCTTCATAGTACGAGCGATTGAAAATGCCGATCCCCCCGCGCTCCGGCAGCGCTTTGGCGCTCCGCCACAGAAAATCGTGATCCAGTTCTTCCGCCGACGGCGCTTTGAACGAATGCACCTGCGTCCCCTGCGGGTTGACGCCCGACATCACATGCCGGATCGTCCCATCCTTGCCGGCCGTGTCCATCGCCTGTAGCACCACCAGCAGCGAATACCTGTTCTGTGCGTACAGCACCTCCTGATATTTCGCCAGCCGCTCAATGTCCTTCCGCAATTTCTCGGCCGCTTCTTCCTTGTTCTTATAATGACCCGTAAATCCCGGATCGTAATCCTTCAGGCGAATCTTCTTCCCCAGCGGAACGATAAAGTGTTCGTGATTCATCGGCCCGCATTATTCGCATTTTCTGCGCAGAATCATCCTCCCTTTGTGGCCTTCGTGCCCCCTGGCCTTCGTGCCCCCTGGCCTTCGTGCCCCCTGGCCTTCGTGCCCCCTGCCGTCTTTGTGTTTAATCCCCCCCTCCGCCGCCAGACAACTTACCCCTTCACCAGCATCGAATCCCTCAGCTTCGAAAGCGCCTCATGCTCAATCTGCCTGACTCTTTCCCGAGTCAACCCAATCCTCTCCCCAATTTGCTTCAGCGTCATCGGATCTTCCCCATCCAGCCCATACCGCAATCTCAGAATGGTCGCTTCCCGCTCATCGATGTTGTCCAAGAGGTCCAGCAGATGCCGGATATTGTCCCCCTCCAATACCGCCTCATCCGGCGTCGGCGTATTCATATCCGCCACCAGGTCGTTGATCGTCAGCTCCCCATCCGCGCTCCCCGACTGCGTCGGCGTATTCACCGCCCGAATCGCCTTGCGAATGATCTTCAGCTTCTTCGGCGACATCTTCAGGTGGATCGACAGCTCATCGATGTTCGGCAGCCGCCCATACACATCCTCCAGCTCGCGCATGGCGTGCTTCATCTTCGCCATCATCTCCACCATGTACGCCGGGATGTGAATCGGCTGCACGCTGTTGATCAGCGCCCTTTTAATCGCCTGCTTGATCCACCACGAGGCATAGGTGCTGAATCGTGTCCCCTCGTTCGGATCAAATCCCTCCACCGCCTTCAGCAGTCCAATGTTCCCCTCTTCTATAAGATCAGGCAGGCTCAGTCCGCGATTGATGTAATGCTTCGCCAGGTTCACCACCAGGCGCAGATTCGATCGCACCATGATCTCGCGCGCTTCCGGATCGTTGTGCTGGATGATCCGCCGAGCCAACTCCTTCTCCTGCACCGCCGTCAGCAGCGGCGACTCGTTGATCTGTCTCAGGTAAAGCTGGAGACCCGATTGTACGGCGACAGTGGCCATGCGAATCCCGTCCGTTGTTCTTCCCGACCGTTGGGCGACGCGCCGGACAAAAGCGCTCTCTCCATCCATCCATGGACGGAGACCGGCCTCTGGCAATGCTCACGCTGACTCGATTTCACTTCTGCTGCCGACCACACGCCCTGTGGTCTGGCTCGAACAAAACAGCCCTCAATCGTCGCCCTCATTACAGAAGACCAGCGACGAACAATGAATCGCCGGCCATAAAAACCGTACGACCCAATTCAATTATCGGTTTGACATGATCACTACTTTCGACCTGCCCGACCGGGCATTCGTGGATCTACCGCCCAAAGCCTCCAATTGGCGGACCATCATTCAATCCGGTCGGTTCGTTGAGGCCCCAATTACTCGCCGGCCCTCCATGGTCCTTTAGACGTGCCTGCTTAAGCCCTTGGCCGCCCATTCCCTGGCCGTTGCGATGTGCCTCAACTACCTCGCGCGTATTCTGCCACAACAGATCACGCGGAACAAGTTTATTATCGGCCTTCGACAACGCAAGCGTCCGAGAAAAAATTGACTGAGCGATGTCAAACGTAGACCCGCCACGACCCTGTTGAGAGCGCACGACTGCGCTGGTTCGCCATCCCCATTTGCGCGCTGGCAGAGTTGCTGCCAATATGCGATGATGCGTAGGGCTCAACCCGCCGCAGTCGCAAGGGAGAATCCATGCCATTTCTGATTCCCAGGCGCTCCGCCATCGCCATGCTCGCGGCCTCTTTCGGCAGTCTTTTCCAGCTCACCAGTTCATCCGATGCCGCGCCGCCCGCCAAAGACGCGGACGATCTCGACACAGTCCTGCGCCAGATCGCAAAGACCGAGCAGGCCATCCACAACATCACCGTCGAAGGCTCGGTCATCGAACAGCACCTGATTGCCAACCAGTGGGTAGCGCAGCCGATCACCGTGGCGCTCTTGGCGCGCTATGACGGCACCCCCGGCGGACACGCGCGCTTCGACGTGCACAAGCAGGTCTTCAAGTGGATCGAGGGCGACGGCCCTTATTCAGACTCCAGCTATTCGGCCGCGTTCGATGGCAAATCCGGCAAAGTCGTCCACATCTCCGGCGGCGCTCTCGGCAGAACCGGCCCCGATCAAACCGCAATGATTCTCCCCGGCCGGCCTCCGGAGCTGCGGAATGGCGCCTGTCACTTGGCCTCAGGCGCCAGGTTTCACGCAGCTCATTGGGACTTGATGGAACGCCAGTCGCTCGTGGCGTTCATCAAGGCATACCTTGCTGAGTGGGGTCCGAGTCCCGGGACGCAGGTGCAGATTGGGCGCGAGAAGCGCGAGCGCGTCGAGGCGATCCGCCTCGACATTCGCAACAAGTTCAATTTGCAATACACCTGGTGGCTCGATCCCGGCCGCGGGCACAACCTGATCGGCTATCGCCAGACGCAAATGGACAAGAAAGGCGCGGTCGTTGAGATCAACGAGGAGGACCAGGTCGTGGACCTGGCGAAGGTGGTGGACAAGGGCGAGGAGAAACTCTGGTATCCGAAGGAAGGCTTCCACTACTTCCCAGCCGATCCGGGCGAAACCAAGCGCCGCCTCCACTACAAGGCGACGCGCGTGGTCCTCAACGATCCGGCGTTTGATGAGGCGGCCTTCGACATCCCAATCCCGCCCGGCTACGTCGTCCATGACCGGATCAACAATCGGACCTTCCAGGTCAAGCCACCCGGGCCACCGCCCCAGCCCGGGCAAAAACCCTAGAGCTTCAAGTCGCCCAAACCCGTCGTGTTCTCCCCACCTTCCAACCCGCCGCGCAGACCCTTGGCCTTCGAGCGCTGCTGGCGTTCTTCTTCGCGGGCCACTTCTTCCTGCGCCCACATCGCCCGCTTCAGCGACAGACCGATTTTCCGCTCTTCGCTGTCCACCCGCAAAATCTTCACATCCAGCTCTTCGCCCACCTTCAGCGCCTCCTCCGGCTTCTCGATCTTCTGATCCGAAATCTCGCTGATGTGCAGCAATCCTTCCAGCCCCGGCTCCAGCTCCACAAACACGCCGAAATTCGCAATCTTCGTCACGTGCCCCTTCACCACCATTCCCGGCCGATAGTTCGCCGGAATCACGTTCACCCACGGATCTTCCTGCATCTGTTTCAATCCCAGCGCGATCCGCTGCTTCTCCTGATCGACACTGAGGACGACCGCGCGAACGCTCTCCCCCTTCTTGAGCATCTCGCTCGGATGTCCGATCTTCTTCGTCCATGACAAATCGCTGACATGCAGCAACCCATCAATCCCCTCTTCGATCTCAATGAACGCGCCATAATTGGCGATGTTCCGCACCTTCCCCTCGACCACCGATCCCGGCGGATATTTCTCGGCCACACGCTCCCACGGATTCTCCTCAACCTGTTTCATCCCCAGGCTGATCTCCTGCTTGTCCTTGTTGATTTCCAAAACCTTCACCCGCACCCGCTGTCCCTGGCTCACCACTTCGCTCGGATGGTTGATCCGCTTCGTCCAGCTCATCTCCGAAATGTGCACCAACCCCTCGACCCCCTCCTCCAGCTTGCAGAACGCCCCGTACGACATAATGTTCACAACCTCGGCCTCGTGAACGCTTCCCACCGAGTACTTCGTCTCAATATTTTCCCACGGGCTCGCTTCCTTCTGCTTCAGCCCCAGCGCGATCTTCTCCTTGTCCTTGTCGATCGCCAGAACCTTCACCTCGATCTCCTGGTCGATCTTCAGGATGTCCGAAGGATGATTGATCCTGCCCCACGACATATCCGTGATGTGCAGCAGCCCGTCGATCCCGCCCAGGTCGATGAACGCCCCAAAGTCCGCGATGTTCTTGACCGTCCCCTTCCTGACCTCGCCGATTGCCAGCCCATCGAGCGTCTTGCGCTTCTGCTCCTCGCGCTGCTGCTCGATCAGCTTCCGCCGGCTGATAACAATATTCCGCCGCTCCTCGTCGATCTTCAAAATCACCGCATCGATCTGCCGCCCAATCCAATCCGAAATCTCTCCCGGCCGCCGAATATCTACCTGCGACGCCGGCAAAAACACCGGCACCCCGATATCCACCAGCAATCCACCCTTGATCTTCTTGGTGACTTTCCCACTGACCGGGTCCCCCTCCTTCTTGGAGTTCATGATGGCTTCCCAGTTGATGATCCGGTCAGCCTTCCTCTTGGAGATCCGCACCAGCCCCGTATCCCCCTCCACATCCTCCAGCAGCACCTTCACCTCATCCCCGATTTTCACATTGTCCGGCTCATCAAACTCCGAGCGCTCCAGCACCCCTTCCGATTTGAGCCCCAGCTCCACCACAAAATCATCCCCGACAATGCTGCCGATCCTCCCCTTGAGGATCGCCCCCGGCACAAAATCCTGCACCTCGTCGCTCTTCACGAGCTTGTTCAGGTCGCTCGCCGCATCCCCCAGCGCCGTCGCGACCGCGGAGTTCACTTCGTCATCCAGATTTCCAAGCGAATTGATGAGATTGTAATCAACCATGGCTAAATGCGGCGAGAACTGTCGCCTCGCCTAATCCTTTGTGGGTGGAACCGACACTTTTTGGTGGGGGCGGACATTCTTGTCCGCCATCCTCTAATGTAAATTTTCCGGATGGAACATCCGCCCGGAGCCAAACCCCAAAGTATATGGCAAGCCCCAAAATGGAGCAACAGCAACCGCCGCGACCGTCGCAGATCATTTTGAGATTTCCACACCCCCCGCCGCATTCGCCGCCCGCGCACTTTTATACGTCTTCGATTTCGCATGCTCCGCATCTTCCCGCACCACCCACTCGTCCGCTGCAAAGTTCGAATCAATCAACGCCCCAATAACCCCGTCATCTCCCCCCGATTTGATCGTCAACAAATCCGTTCCATTCACAAACGGGTATCTCCGAGTCTCCCCCCTGATCCGCGCAAAAAACAATTTACCCCCACCCACCAGAGTACGGCCCCGAACCCGGACATAAACCCCCCCCCCCCCACGAGCCGCACCCAGCCCCCCACCCCACCGCCCCCCCCCCAACAACACCGCCCCCACA
>JBGPEF010000092.1:0-13365 GCA_041482675.1 Tepidisphaeraceae bacterium
CACAAACAAACTCCAAAACGAACCCATTTCCCCCCCAACCCCCTCCCCCACAACCCCTTCTAATTCACCTTCACATTCACAATCACCGGAAACGCCACCTCCCCCGGCAGCTCAATCATCACATTCCCATTCCCAAGCCGCACAATCCGCTCCACCCACCTCCCATCCATCGTCACCGACACCGCCCCCGCCGGCAGCCCCGCAATCTCCACCACCGGCCGAACCAACGGCCCACTGCGCGGCGACAACGTAAACTCCAATCGCGGACCAGTAGCAATAATCTGATAAGAGCCGACGGCCTCGTCATACCCGTCGTTGTTCTGGTCCCCGGCCGAGTTGCGGTTCAACCGCCCAAATTCCTCCGCCATCACCAACCGCCCCGGCGCATCGTGACCGGCCTGAAGATCGATCACGATCGACGGCTTGATCCCCAGCGGCTTGAGCACGCTGTCAATGTACTGCTTCCCATCCGCATAGATCACCCGCAGCTTCTCCGGCCCCGGAGAACTGAACCGCGCCCGAATCGCGTTGGCCTCCTCCAGCGTCCACCCATGGTCCGAAGCCTCCGGCGTCTTCAGCGCCACCGTCGAGTTGGACAGATGAATGATGTACTTAAACCCCCGCTCCTCGACAAACCAGGCCGAATTCTTCCTCCGCTCCACCACCTCCGTCTCGTTGTTCATCAACAGCACATCATCGCACCACACCGGCTGCTCCAGCCCCTCGCCGAATCCCAGCCGAAGCAGCCCCACCTTCGCCGCGTTGGGTCCGTCGATCGCCGAGATGTCCAGCAGCACGGGGGTCCACTGATTGGCCGGAATCTCCACCGCGTAATTCAGGACCGCCTTCCCGTCGATCTCATAAACCGCCCGCATCCGCTGCGGCTTGGCCGCGAAGAAGTACGCCCCCACCAGCGTCCACTGCCCCGGCCATCTCACCCCGCTCAGCAGCGACGGCAGCCTGATCGTCGCCGTCCGCGTCTGCCGTTCCAGCAGCGCACTCGAGTGCCCCGTATGCCCGCGCGTCGCCGACAGTTGCGCCCCCGGCCCCTCCACCTGCACGAACGCCAGGTCCACCGGGTGCTCAAACTCCTGAAGGATTCGGAACGGGTACTTCTTCAGTTGCGCCTCCGTCCGCACCATCTGAAGTCCCAGCGGCTCGCCCCCCCGCAGCGGCGGCGGCTCCGGATGTTGCGAGGCGCAGCCCAATACCCCAATGAACAGCCCGGCCAGCCAGAGTCGCAAAAACGCCATGGTGCTCCATCACGGGGCGAAAACCTGCCAGATGATAATAAGGGGAGGAGCCGATGACTGCATCATTCGGCCGGATGAAGATCCAGCTTGATCGCCCGCGGCTCGCCATTGCGAAGCACCAGCAACCGTCCCTCGCCCCCGCCCGCCAGCACCGCCGACCATGTCGTCAGGTCGCCGATCGGTTGCTCCCCAAGCTCCAGAATCAGGTCCCCGGCCACAAGCCCCGCCTTCTCCGCCGGCGAGCCGGCGGTGACTTCATCCACGCTCAGCGCTGGCCGCTCCCCCAGCTTCTGGAATCGCTGCCGAGCCTCATGGTCCGCGCGCAGCTCGCTCAACCGCACCCCCAGCACCGCCCGCTGCACCTTGCCGATCGTCAGCAACTGATCGATTACCGGCTTGGCCGCCGCGGTATTGAGAAACTGCCCATAGCGCGCAAACCCCGCCACCGATCCATCCATCGACACCACCACCCCAAAGTCCCGCTCCCCTCCCGTCCAAAGCTGCACCCGCCCCGACCCGTTGTTCGGATTGAGCATCATCACCAGCGACCCATCCATCGGCCGCCCCTGCCCAATCCGAATCGGCTTGCCGATCACCCGATCCATCTTCAGCAGCGTCAGATTGGTCTTCTCATCCGATCCAATGAACGTCGCCGTCGTCTGCTGGTCGGCCACCATGCAGGTGACCGGGTTGTTCCCAATCGTCTCCCGCTCCACGAACAGCGGCACCAGGATGTGCCCCTCATCGCTGATCAGCAGCCCGATGTTGTTGGGCGCAAACGCCCCTCCCGCAATCGCCTTCAGCCGAAGCGCCCCCCCGATGTTCGGATTCGCCTGCCCCGCGCCCCCATCCGCGCCCGCATGCAGCACCAGCGCATTCCCCCCGGAGCCGCGCGGCTCCAGCACAATCTCTCCCGTGCTCTCCGACTTCACCACCCGCCACGCCCCCCCAACATCCACCTTGTCCACGGCTGTCGACGGCTGCGTGCTGCTGGGCGACTTGATCACCGGCTCCAACTTCCTGCTCATCACCCCACGCTGGGCGATGTCATTCCGCTGCTGGTCGATCTTCGCCTTGACCTGCGGGTCCATCACCTTCTCCCACTTGCGCAGAGGATCATCCTTGGCCGCCGCCTCGCGGATCCATTTGGGCGTCGGCAACTGCACCCGCACCAGCCCACCCTGCACATCACGATAAAGCGACTGCGTCTCCCGATTGAGCTGCTCCAGCATCGGATACGTATCCGCGCGGACGGCGCATGGCGCCCCCAAAAGCGTGGCTGCGAGGATAAGTCCCAGTTTCGTTCGCATCGGTTAGTACTTGGCCGAATGGACAGTCACCTGGCCGTTCAACAGTCGTTCCTGGCGGACCTGCCATTGCTGGAGGTCATCAGAAAACTCCCGGGCCTTCTCCAGCGTCTGGAATTTCTGCACCGCCATCACCTGCCCCGACTCATCCAGGATCTCCACCCGATACGGCGGCTCGCTGGCACTGGCATTGGATTTCCCGCCCGTCGCCCCCATCCATCCCACCAGAAATCCGACGATGATCAACGCCGCGGCCGCCATGGCATAGCGCAACTTGCGCACATGCCCAGCGCGGCGCTGATGTCGCTGATCGAGACTATGCACCTCCGCCAACGCACGCTCGACAACCGCCTCTTCCCCGCCTTCGAGACTGCTGAACATCGCCGCCCGAAGCTGTCGCTCCGAGCGGAGGTTCTCCACCTCCGCCGCCACCGCGGGATCGGTGGCGAGGCGGGCGCGGAGCTGGTCGAGCTGATCCGGACTCAGCTCATCATCGAGATACATCTCGAGCAACTCGCGGTCGTCGTCGTCGTTGGCCGTCATGTCGGTTCCGCTATTGAGCATCCTTCAGTTTCCGTTCATCGGCAAAAGCCTTCAATTTCTCCGCCAACTGCCGCCGGCCGCGGTGCAGCCAGGTCTTCACCTGCGGCACGCTGGCATCCAGCACCTCGGCGATCTGCACGTATGACATGTTCTCATACTCGCAGAGCACCAAAGCGGCCCGAAAATGCTCCGGCAGGCGGGCAATCGCCTTTCGCACCTGCTGGATCATCTCCGCCTGAATCATGCCCCCAACCGGCGTCTCGCTGCGGCCCGGATGATCGTCGGCCACCAGGCTCATTCGCGGCTGCCGAAGCAATCGCAACGCCTCGTTCACCACCGTCCGCCGCATCAGCCCGGCCGGCTGCGTCCAGTCGTAGCGCTCCCGGTGCTGATACAAATTCAGGATGGCCTGCTGTAACACATCCTCCGCCGCCGCCGAGCCGACAATGGCCCGGGCAATGGCCAATAACCGCCTGGAGTGGAGGCGAACCGCCTTCTCAAAGAGATCGCCTTTCGTCTCCGCCATGCCACGCCTGCGACTCCGAAAATAGAAACACCGGGGCGGGTCGAAAGTTTCAGGGATTTTCTGATGACGTTTTGAGGGCACATCAAACCGCTTTACGCTGGCGTCTGGTTTTGGCCTGAGCACCCCCGTTGCCTCGGGCAGTTTTCGCCATCGCCGTCTTCGGCCCCGGCCATTCCATCGCTCTGTCATTAATCATCAGCCTCGGCAGCTTCCCCTTCCCCAGAACGCGACTCGCATCCAGGATTTCAATTCCCACCAGGGTTTCCGCATCCCCGAAATCGAGATTGATATCATCGTTCAATCGGACCGTTCGGCATTCGTGCCTGCCTTCAATGAGGTAGATGTACATAGCATCGACTTCTGGATCGTAAGTAATCTTCATGTGGCACCGTTAATAGAAGGTCGTCAAGACCGTAACCACCAGCAGCTCGTGTGCTTTTTCAACGACAATCGGTGCAACCTGCTTGATTGCATAATGCCTGCCGCGCCACACTCGATTGTACTGGAAATTCAGGCGGTATTCGAAGCATCCTTTCTTTGCCTTCCGGCGAAGCCCTCGAATCACCGCCTGCCTCACCTCCATTTCATCGGTTCCTCGCAAAACACACCGCCGCTGCGCATGACGCGAGAGTCGAATCGGTCTCATCCCAATATTCTCCTTCCCTCACCCTGCCTCTTCGCGCACGCATCCATCCCGTGTACAACTTTCGCACCTGTCTTACCGGCCAAAGGAGCGATCATGTCTGAACACGAAACACGTCGCCAGTTTTTGAAGCAGGCTGCCATCGCCACCGCGGCGGCGGCGGCGGGGTGTCATAACGGGAAGAACAATGGGACGGAAACAACGGCCAGGAGTCCATCGATGCGGCCGGCGACGATGCCGACGGCCCATAACAAGCTGAACGTGGCCGCCGTGGGCAGCGGCGGCAAGGGCGAGAGCGATCTGGCGGGGATTTCCAAGTCCCCGGATGTGAACATCGTCGCCCTCTGCGATGTCGATGCCAACACGCTGGCCAAGGCCAAGACCAAGTATCCCGGGGCCAAGACCTACAGCGATTACCGCAAGATGCTGGAGGAGCAGAAGGACATCGACGCGGTGACAGTCTCCACGCCCGACCACATGCACGCGCCGGCCGCGATGATGGCCATCAAGCTGGGCAAGCACGTCTATGTGCAGAAGCCGCTGACACACACGGTGGAAGAGGCGCGGAAGCTGACGCTGGCAGCGCGGGAATACAAGGTGGCGTCCGCGATGGGCAACCAGGGGCACAGCGGGGAGGGGTGGCGGGTTTTGTGCGAGTACATCTGGGCCGGCGCGATCGGCGATGTGACCGAGGTGCATTGCTGGACCAATCGTCCGATCTGGCCGCAGGGAATCGATCGGCCGGAGGGGGAAGATCCGGTGCCCGAGACCTTGAACTGGGATAACTGGATTGGCCCCGCGCCGATGCGGCCGTACAAGAAGGATACCTACCACAACTTCAAATGGCGCGGCTGGTGGGATTTTGGCTGCGGCGCGCTGGGCGACATGGCCTGTCACATCATGGATGGCGCCTACTGGGCGCTGCGGCTGGGATATCCCAGCCGCGTGGAGCTGGTGGATCATTCGGAGCTCAAGAGCGAGACCGCGCCCAAGTGGTCGATCTTGAAGTACCACTTCCCCGCCCGCGGCGCCATGCCGCCGTGTACGGTGACCTGGTATGACGGCGGCAAGAAGCCGGAGCGGCCCGAGGAATTGGAGCCGGACCGCAAGCTGGCCGAGGGGGACAACGGCTCGCTGTACATCGGGTCCAAGGGGAAGATGATGGCCGGGACCTACGGCGGGGGCGTGCGGATCATTCCCGAGGCCAAACATCAGGAGACGCCCAAACCGGCGCAGATGATTCCGCGGGTGAAGGACCATCACCTGGAATGGGTGGAGGCCTGCCGCGGCGGCACGCCCCACTCGGGCAACTTCGACTATGCCGGGCCGTTCAGCGAAGTGGTGTTGCTGGGAAACCTGGCTCTCCGCGTTGGCAAGTCGCTCGACTGGGATGGCCCGGCCATGAAGGTGACCAATGTGCCGGAGGCGAATCAGTTCGTGAGGAAGGAATATCGCAAGGGATTTGAGGTCTAGGGGAACTTCGAATTGAATCAATCTGCCGGTGTCACCGGCTGGGTGAAAGCGCCGTTGCGCGCGATGTCCCAGACTTCCAGCCGGGCCCACTTGGCCTTTCGCAGATCGACCTGCCATTCAACTTCCCCTCCATCGTGTCGTTGTCGATGAACCCCCATCTCATCGCCCCAGATCAGCTCCACAAAATCGGCCGGGAAGGAGGACTCGACCTCGATGCTGGCACTCGAGCGGGTGATCTTCCAGGATTTGATCAGCACCTCGCCGGTTGTGGAGAAGAAATCCCCCTTCCTCAGCACATCGAGCACCTGCGACCAGTCGCCATATTTGGGCATCTGGTGCAGCTTCAGGTAATTGATGTTCATGTGCCCATACAGCTCGTGGGTGCCATCGATCTCAAACACATCCACCTCGGCCGGCAGATATTTCCGCTGCCCCCACTGGTTCATGTCATCGAGCAAATCGAGGCATCGTTTGCCCAATCGATCCTCCGACATGTCGGCCGGCATGGCTTTCCATGCGGCACCCAGCCAGATTGCGCTCTTGTACCAATCCTGATCTTTGAACGCATCCGGCGTGCGATAGGATGCCTTAATTCGCGGATGGGTCGTCCAGGCCAAACCCTTCTCATCCTCCAGCAGCTTCACCATGTCGGCCGTGCTGCCGACGTGATAGACCTTGCCGTAGGGTTCAATCTCTTCGACAAACGGTGTCTGGCCGGGCCGGACCCAGGTGAGATAGAGCGGCTTGGGAAACAGATACATCCAATGGCCGGGATGCTCGCGGGGGGCGGGATTGCCCAGGTATTTATTTCCCTCCTCGCCGGGGATCAGCAGCAATTTCTCATCGGAATATTTCTGGCACAGATCAAACATCGCCTTCAGCTGCGGCAATCGCTTCGGCCCGGGATCATC
This sequence comes from Tepidisphaeraceae bacterium, assembly GCA_041482675.1. GTDB lineage: Bacteria > Planctomycetota > Phycisphaerae > Tepidisphaerales > Tepidisphaeraceae > JBGPEF01. Next base: position 6,657 of record JBGPEF010000092.1, read on the forward strand.
CGGATTGCCGTCGCCGTGAAATTCGGCCAGGTGAACCAGATTGACGTTCATCGCCTTCATCACCTTCACGAATTCCGGCGTCACCGACTTTCCGGCCATCTCGGCGACGGTCAAACGCGAATGCCAGTGGCTGGTGAAGGTGAGGTATCCGGGCAACGGCTTGAAGGAATCGTTGTGCGTATATTCCGCCACGCGGGCCAGGGTTTTTTCGGCATTCTCCGGGCTGAGCAGCAGGAAGAAGTCCATTCGCTGCGTCTTGCCGGCCGGGGCGTCGATCCAGGGGACAAACGCGCCGCCGCCGGATGGATCCTGCCGCAGGCCGAATCCTTTCTGACCAAACTGGGCGAATTTGAGATTGTCGGTGCGATCGCGGGGGAAAAACCAGGAATGGGCCGGCGGAAAGAGTGCGATCGTCCCGCCTGCTGCCTCGGCCATCATGGTGCGGAAGCGCACGGCCACGGGGGTCAGGTCGCCAGCCGGTTTCTGGTGCTGCAACCGGTCCCCCAGGTCCTTCCAGGCGATGGTCTGGAACTGGCCGGCGAGCAGTGCATCGTAGATGTAGGCCAACTCGTCCTTTTCATTTTTCATGGCCGCTTCGATTCGCACCAAGGGACTGGCGGCGTAGAAGTGGACCAGCAGATCGCCCGAAAATGGGCCGGCGGAGATGGAGGAGAAGGTGAGGGTGGTGTGGAAGCCCTCGGTCCGGACTTTCACTTTCGTCAACCGGAGAACCGCCTCGTGGCGCTGTTTTGGGCGCGAGGCGGGATTGTCGAAAAAGGTAAAGAGGTTCCCCGGCTGCTTCTTGCGCGATCCGGTGGTGATCAGGTACTGAACATCCAGATTTCTCGCCAGCGACTGCGCCGGCTTGTCTTTCTCGGCCACTTCGATATTGCCTATCAGCGGGCCAGTTGAATCGAGGTTGAACGACACCGAGTTCGTCCAGCCCTGCTGCGTCGCCCAGCTCAACTGAAGGGCCGATTCCTGCTGCCGAATCTCAATCGCCCCATCCAGCTTCGCATCCCCCAGATCGACGGCCACTCTCTGGGCCCACAGGGGCGTTGCCAGCAAAGCGACCAGAAACAGCGAGCGAGCGACCATATTCATTGACTCTACCACTCCCTCCAAAGCTCCGCGTATTGAAATCTTTCCGTGACGTGGCCGACTAAACATCGTAAAATGCCAACCCGCCCGAAGAGAGAACCGTGACCATCCCAAGAAAACAACCTCGCGCAACCGCGTTTGTTGAGCTGCTGGTGATCATTGCCATCATCGGAGTGCTGATTGCCATTCTGATCCCGATGTTCCTCAGCGCGCGGCAGCGGTCCACGCAATTCAAATGCCAGAACAATCTGCGCGAGCTGGGCCGGGCGATGTTTTCGTACGCCACATCCAATCATGGCCGATTTCCATCGACACGTCCCTCGGCAAATCCGGATCGTCGGCCGGATGTTTCCAACAGTGGGTTTGCCGCGACGCAGCCGTTCGCGCCCGAGGGGCCGGGGCCGAACAATGTTCCGGCGGCGATGTTCCTGCTGATCCGGACGGAGGAAGTTTCGGCGTATCGATTCACCTGTCCGGCCAGCCTGGCCGAATCGGATCGATTTGGCGGGATATCGCCGGCGCTGCGATCCAATTTCAGTGATGTGAAGCTCAACCTCGCCTATGGGATGCACAATCCGTACGCCAATGACGCGACGCTGGCGGCCGGATTCAAATGGGGGCCGCAATGGCTGCCGGCGAGCTTTGCGTTGATGGCCGACATGGGGCCTGCGCCGGGGCCGAAATTCCTGCCGCAATCGGGCAACAGTCCCAATCACGATGGGGAAGGGCAGAATGTGCTGTATGCGGATGGGAGCGTGGAATTTCGCACCACGCCGCTGGCGGGGGTTGAACAGGACCACATTTATCGGACCCGGCTCAACTCGATCCTCGATTCCCCGCAGGATCCGACCGATTCCATCCTCCTGCCAATTCAGCAGTAACAAATGGTTGCGTGATTTTATTGTCTGTGGGCCCTGGCCGGTGTAGTTTAGTGAAACGCCACAATGCCGGGCGTCGTCTATCTCATGTTTGGGCGTGGTGGCTGCACGGTTCTGGGGCAAAGCGCGGAGAGATGCTATGGGTGCCAATCTGTGGGTGTCGAAACACGCGCTCAATGACGCTGCGCTGCCGGTCTGCCAACGGCTTGAATTTCGCTACCTTCTGGCCGCAACGGTGTGGGAAATCAACGGCGACCAAAGCGGCGAATACACCGACGACACGATCGTCATTGAAGTCAATCCCAACAACGCCAAGGAACTCCGGGCGGTCGTCAACGATGAAGTGGTCGACAGCCGACTGATCAAGAACGTCAAGGGCATCAAAATTAATGGCGGCGGGGGGGATGATGATATTACGCTCGACCTGGGCGCGGACCTGGACAATATTGACGCCACCATCCTTGGCGGCCGGGGGGATGACACGATCGGGGGCGGCTCTGGAAATGATGTTCTCCGCGGTGGGGGCGGGGATGATGAGGTTTCCGGCGGGTTGGGCAATGACGACCTGTGGGGCGGCTGGGGGAATGATCAACTTCTGGGCGATGAGGGCTCGGACAGTATCTGGGGGCAGGGGGACAGCGATACGGTTGTGGGCGGGCTGGGGGATGATGGCCTGTGGGGCGGGGATGGCTCGGACCAGCTTTCCGGCGGCTATGACGAAGATGTGATCCGCGGCGGCGATGGCAAGGATACGCTGCGCGGCGGCGATGGCTCGGATTCGCTCAAGGGCGGCGGGGGGATCGACACCATTTTCCGCCAGTCGATCGATTACTGGAAATATGACCGGTGGGACCGCACCAAGGCGGATGTTCGCATCAATGATCTTCAGACGGTCACCGACCGCGATGCGCTGAAGCAAAAGTTGATCGACCTGGCCATGCAGCGGTGGCAATCTTCATTCGATCAGCCGGTTTGGACCTGGTGGTATGGGCGCGGGGGAGGCGGCATTTATGCCTACGCATCCGACACGGCCGGCGCGGCGCCTCCGGGGATGGCGCCCGGCGGTGCGGTTGCAGCCCCCACCGATCATTCCGATACCAACACGCAGGAAGTGGGCGTGGATGAGGCGGACATCGTCAAGACGGATGGCAATTATCTCTACCTGGTGCAGAACAACGAGCTGGTGATTCTGGATGCGTGGCCGGCGGACCAGACGCACGTTATTTCCCGCACGCCGATCACGGAAAACGGGTGGATCAACGGCATCTATCTGAACGGCGACAAAGTCACCGTCATCTCATCGACCTGGATCAGCGGGCAATACGACATTCCCGTCGTCGGCGGCGGGGTTGGTCTGGCCAGCGATGCGCTGATCGCGCGGCCGATCTGGGGCGGCTGGTGGTCCAAGCCGCAGGTGAAAGTCACGGTGATGGATGTTTCGGATCGGGCGAATCCGACGAAGGTCAACGAAACGGTTTATGACGGATCGCTTTCCAGCTCGCGCAAGGTTGGCTCGCGGGTTTATCTGGTGCTCGATAACAACATCGAGGCGCCAGCGCCGGAGATTATTGAGAAGGATGGCAATTCTTATTATGAGTCGGCCGACACCTACCGCGCGCGACTTAAATCGATGACGCTGGAAGACCTGCTGCCGGGATATACAGTGACCAATACGGCCAGCGGGCAGCAGACGCACGGTTATCTGGGCGAGAGCAATCTCTACCTGCCCAAGAAGATTGAAGACACGCAGAGCATGTTCTCCGTGGTGCTGATGGACCTGGCCGACGCCCAGCCGGGGCCGAAGGCGACGACGTCGGTGGTTGGGTTCTCGGGGACGGTTTATGCGTCCACGGAGAATCTGTATGTGACCAGCCAGACCTGGGATTCGCCGCTGCGCGGGTGGGAGGGGGATACGAAGACCGACATTTACAAATTCGCCCTTGGGGCGGATTCGGTCTCATTGGCCGGAGCGGGCGAGGTGCCGGGCTGGGTGAATAACCAGTTTTCCATGGGGGAAAATGGCCAGGATTTCCATATCGCCACCACCACGCAATCGGGCGGGATTTCCAACAATGTGTTTACGCTTCAAGACAAGGGCGATCATCTGGACATCGTCGGGGGGCTCACCGGGCTGGCGTTTTCAGAGCGGATTTACTCGGCCCGGTTTATCGGCGACCGCGGATACCTGGTTACTTTCCGGCAGATTGATCCGCTGTTCACGCTTGACCTGAGCGATTCGGAGCACCCGGAAGTTGCGGGAATTCTGAAGATTCCGGGGTACTCGTCGTACCTGCATCCGATCGACGACCGATATGTCATCGGCTTTGGCCGCGATGCAACGCTGGATGGGCGGGTGCAGGGGCTTCAGGCTTCGCTGTTTGATGTCTCTGACATTCGCGATCCGAAGCTGGTGGGCACCTATAAGTTTGCAAGCGATGATCCGACCCATCCCGGCTGGTTCTGGAACAGCAGCGGGGCGGAATGGGACCATCATGCGTTCTCGTATTTCCCGGACCAGAAAGTGCTCGCCGTTCCTATCCTCGACTGGGGCTGGTGGAACGGGCACGGCAAGCTGGCGTTGCTCAAGCTGGATGAGACCAGTGGATTCAGCAAGCTCGGCGAGATTCAGCACGATGGGGAAGTGCAGCGCAGCCTGAGGATCGACAATTATGTTTATTCGATCGGGACGGATGCGGTGAAAGTCATCTCGCTGGATGACCCTGATACGGTGCTGGCGAGCGCTGCGCTGGGCGGGGGCGGCACTCCCGGGCCGATTGTGTTGGCCGTATAGATTTGGTTTGCGGGCGGGGCATTCTCGACCCACACGGCTTCGTCCGTTACGCTCTGCGACCATGCCGCGGCTTGTCCTGGCCAGTCTTCTGCTCGTCGCCTGCTTTTCGACATCGCTTTGCGCCCAGCCGGCCAATACCACGGACCGGTCGTGGGAATTGCAGTATCCGCGGCCGATCGTGAATTTGATCTATGGACGATTTTCCTGGAAATCGTTGCCGGTGCTGATTTGGCCGGCGCGGGGGGACAACGATGCGGCTCGCGGACGCGGCATCAAGGAGCCGACGGCGGTTTTTTATCAGAACAAATGGCACCTGTTCGCCACCGTTCGCAACGAAAAACCGACGCACCAGATCGTTTATCTTTCGTTTGCCGATTGGAATGAGGCGGATAAATCGCCGCGGCACATTCTCAAGCTTGATGAGAACCATTCCGCCTCGCCGCAGGTGTTTTATTTCGAGCCGCAGCGTAAATGGTATCTGATCTATCAGATCGCGAATTCAAAAACCAAGCCGGAGATTCAGCCGGTTTATTCCACCACGGATGACATTTCCAATCCCGATTCATGGAGCAGGCCGCAGCCGCTGTTTGCAACACAGCCGGAAAATGTGCGCCTGTGGACTGATTTCTGGGTGATCTGCACGGAGGAGCGGGCGTTTGTGTTTTTCTCGTCGCGGGATGGCAATCTGTGGCGCTCGGGAACCAGGGTGGAGGATTTTCCCGGCAAGTGGTCGCAGCCGCAGAACTGTCTGGAATCGGATGTGCTCCAGGGGGCGCGGGTTTACCATCTCAGGGGGTTTCGGAAATATCTCACCATCATCGAGGCGCAGGAAACCGGGCGGCGCTATTGCAAGGCGTTTTGGGCCGATTATCCGAATGGCCGGTGGGATGACCTGGCCGTCAGCGAGAAGCGGCCGTTTGCCGGCAAGAAGAACATCAAGCAGGACCCGCAGTGGATCGAGCAGGTTTCGCGCGGGGAAATTCTCCGCTCATCCTACGACCAGCGCATGGAGATCGACCCGCTGCACATCCAATTCCTGTTTGCGGGTATCGATGAATACGACAAAACCGATCGTGGCTATGGGCAAATTCCCTGGCGGATCGGCCTTTTGGAGCCGCAGTAACATGGGCCGTGCGGCCGTGCTCCTAGCCGCGCTCCTAAAGGAGAGAGAACAAAAACATGTCGAGTGAATTCGAAGTCAAAAGCAAAAGAATCAGTGAACTGCTGGATCGCCAGCGGCTCGACGGCGTTTTATTGAGCGAGCGCGCCAACTTCGCCTGGATCACCTGCGGGCGCGACAATCACATTCCCAACAACACGCCGATGGGCGTGGCCTCGATTTTGTTCACGAAAACCGAGCGGATCTGTCTGACTTCCAATATCGAATCGCCGCGGATGGAGCTGGAGGAACTGGTTGGGCTGGGGATTAAGACCGTGGCTTATCCCTGGTATGACAAGACCGCGGCGCAGAAGATCGTGCGTGATCTGATTGGCTCCAGGCGCATCGTGTGCGATACCGATCCGCTGGAACTGGGGCTGCACCAGCCGCCGCCGGGTTTCCTGGAACTGCGCTGGTCGCTGACCGATGCGGAGATTGTGCGATACAAGGAGGGCGCCAAGCGCACCAGCCAGGCGGTTCAATCGGCGTGCCGCGATGTGAAAGTACACATGTCGGAATTTGAAGTGGGGGGGATCTTGGACAGTCATTTGCGTAAACAGTCGCTCAACCCGCTGGTGACGCTGATCGCCGCCGACGATCGCATCGAACGCTTCCGCCATCCGATTCCCACCGAGAAAAAAGTGGCCCGCTATGTCATGCTGGTCACCTGCGCGGAGTATCGCGGGCTGATTTCGTGCATGACCCGCTTCGTGCATTTCGGGCAGCCGTCGGCCGACCTTAAAAAGAAGATCCAGGCCGTGGCCAACATCGACGCGGCGG
>JBGPEF010000093.1:0-13268 GCA_041482675.1 Tepidisphaeraceae bacterium
CAACTCCCCCACCGCCAGATTCATCAACTGCGTGGCCGCGCGATTCACCAGCAGGATGCGCTGCTGATGATCGATGGCGATCAGCCCCTCGCTCATGCTGGAGATGATGGTCAGAAGCTGCACCTTGTCCTGGGAGGCCTGCGTGAGCACCTGGCCGAATGATGTGAAGACGGCATCGACGACCTGGGGAAACAGGTTTGGGTTTTGCGTTGATGAAGTCTGTTTGACGGCGTCGCTGCGTGATAGCGCCCGGCTCAGCGCCTCGCCGATCGCCGTTCCCTCATGGCGGCGATAGCCCCATACGATCCACATGGCGGAGGATATGCCCAGAACCAGGGCGACGACTGCCGCCCCCAGCACGATCAGCGCGCGTCGATTGGCCGCGTCAGATCCGCCCTCCCCCAACAGTTCCACGAGCGCTGCGATGGCCACCACCGCGACCGTGCCGCACAGCACCCCCACCAGCGGCAGCAGAAGCCGGCGAAGAAACATGCTGTTGAGCAAGGCTGGGCCCCTTCTTCGGCCTTATTTGCCCCCGGCATCGGCCTCGCGCCATTTATAACCGAAACCGCGAATGGTTTCGATGCGCTCGCCGGCCTTGCCCAGCTTGCGGCGAATGGCCGCGATGTGAACGTCGATCGTGCGATCGAAAACCGCCATCTCGTTGCCCACGGCGGCGTCGATGATCTGATCGCGCGACAGCACTCTTCCCGGCCGGGCGGCGATGAAATGGAGAATCCGAAACTCCGTCGGCGTGAGCACGATCTGCTCACCCTCATAGCTCACTTCGTGCCGCGTCAGGTCGATGAGCAGTTCGCCCTGGCGGATGACCGACGGCGTCTCCTGGCCGCTGGTGGCCCTTCGCAAAAGCGCCCGCACCCGCGCTACCAATTCCCGCGGGCTGAACGGCTTGGTCACGTAATCATCAGCGCCCAATTCCAAACCGACGATCCGGTCCGCCTCGCCGGCCTTGGCGGTCAGCATGATCATGGGAATCTGTTTGGTGCGGGTGTCGCCGCGGAGTTGGCGGCAGACTTCCAGGCCGTCGATGCCGGGCATCATCAAGTCGAGCACGATGAGGTTGGGCACGTGCTTCTGGGCGATCTCGACGCCGCTCTGGCCGTTGTTAGCGATGATCACCTCATAGCCATCCTTCTTCAGGTTGAACTGAACGAGTTCAACCAGATCAGGCTCATCGTCGATGACCAGGATCGTCCCTTTGTGCATGCGAAGCATCCTCGGCTGAGGCGTCTTGGCAATGATAGGAGATTCCTCGCTCTTAATCATCTGGAGCATCGATCAACCAAACCTTCCTGAGACGTAGGCCTCGGTCTGCGGGTGCCTGGGCACGCCGAAAATCGAGCTGGTCGGCCCGTATTCAACCAGCTTGCCCAGGTACATGAACGCCGTGAAATCGCTCACGCGGGCGGCCTGTTGCATGTTATGGGTCACTATGAGGATGGTGTAATTGCCACGTAAAGAATTGATTAATTCCTCAACTTTCGCGGTGGCGATGGGGTCCAGGGCGGAGCAGGGCTCATCCATCAGCAGCACTTCGGGATCGGCGGCGATGGCGCGGGCGATGCAGAGCCGCTGTTGCTGGCCGCCGGAGAGGCCCAGGGCGCCCTCGTGGAGGCGGTTGTGAACTTCATCCCAGAGGGCAGCGGCGCGGAGGGCCTTTTCACAGGCCTCGAGCAGAGTGCGTTTGCGCTTCTCGCCGCCGATTCGCAGGGCATAGACGACGTTTTCGAAGATCGACATGGGAAACGGGTTGGGCTTTTGGAAAACCATGCCGACGCGCTTGCGCAAAGCGATCACATCGACGTTCCTCGCGTAGATGGGCTGGCTGTCGAGACAGATGTTGCCCTCGACGCGCACGTGGTCGATCAGGTCGTTGAGGCGGTTGCAGCTTCGCAGCAGTGTCGATTTTCCGCAGCCGGATGGGCCGATCATCGCGGTCACTTTCCCGGCGGAGATCTTCATGTCGATCCCGTGGAGGGCCTTGCGTTTGCCATAGTGCAGGTGGAAATTTTCAACTCTGAGGACGTGCCGCTCGGCATCGAGCTCGGGATGAATGACGGGGCCGTGAAAGACGGCGGGCTTGGCGTCGATCGGCTCGGGGATGACGTGGGCCGGCGGATCGGGCGGGAGCGACATGATCACCGGCGCCGATTTGAGCTTCGTGGGTGCTTTCGCGTCGGGCGCGGGCGCGGCTTCCGGCGCTTCTTTAGTCTCTGGGGCTGTTTTCACTTCATATGTATCTTCGATTTCAACCATGGGTGGCTCCCTTCGAGCGGTTAGCATTTCTTCTCCTAGTGGTGGCGTTGCATGCGGTGGGTGACGATGCGCGCCAGTATGTTGACCCCGAGGATTAGCGAGATCAGCACCAGCAGACCAGCCCAGGCCAGGCGCTTCTGCTCTGGGTATGGGCCGGTCGCGTAGTCGTAGATCTGTTTGGTCAGCGACGGGAATGGCTCGTTAGGATCGAGGGTCATGAGGCGGCTGCCCAGTGCGGTGAAGAGCAGCGGGGCCGTTTCACCCGCGATGCGGGCGACGGCCAGCATGATGGAGGTCACCAGGCCGCCGGTGGCGGCCGGGATCACCACGCGAAAAATCGTTCGCGCCCGGCTTGCGCCCAGCGCGATTGATGCTTCGCGATAACTGCGGGGAACGAGGCGGAGCATCTCCTCACTGGTGCGCGCGACAATGGGAATCATGATGAAGGCGAGGGCCAGGGCACCGGCCCAGCCGTTGTAATGGCCCAGTGGAACGACCAGCAGCTCATATCCGAGGATGCCGACGACGATGCTGGGGACTCCGGCCAGAACATCGGCGGTAAACCGCACCGGGCCGGCCAGCGGAGATTTGCTGCTGTACTCGGAGAGGAAGATGCCGGCCAGCAGACCGATGGGTGCGCCTACCAGGCTTGCCAGGAAGATGAGCACGCCGGTTCCGGCAATGGCGTGGCGCATTCCGCCGGGATTGCGGGGAGTTCCGGTGGGGAGCTCGGTGAAAAAGCTCCAGTGCAGGGATCGAAAACCGATGCTGACCAGGTAACCCAGAACCAGCACCAGGATGAGCAGGATGCCGGCGGTACACGCGAAACAGGCCGCCAGCATGAGATGGCTCTTGAGGCGGGTGTAGCTGCCGTAGATGGAATGTGCCGCCATGGCCTCACCCTCCTCCGGCCGGCACCTGGCGTCCGACCACGAAGTATCGGGCCACAATGTTGAAGGCCAGCGACATCACCAGGAGGATCAAGGCGACTTCGACGAGCGCGGACAGATGCATCGGTCCACTGGCCTCGGCAAACTCATTGGCCAGCAGGCTGGACATGGTTTGTGCGGGCGAAAATGGCGAGAGGGAGATGCGGTTGTTGTTGCCGATGACCATGGCGACGGCCATGGTTTCACCCGCGGCGCGGGCCATGCCCAGCATGACCGCGCCAAACAGCCCGGCCCGGGCAAAACGCAGCATCTCCTTGCAGCTTTGCCACCAGGTTGCGCCAAGGGCCAGCGTGCCCTCGATTTGCTCACGCGGAACCGCGCGCAGCACATCGCGGGCGACGGCGGTGATGATCGGCAGGATCATGACCGCCAGGACCAATCCTCCGCAGAGCATGTCGCGGCCGCTGAGCGGGAGCGATCGAGTCACGGTGGCTCCGCTGATGCGGGCGCTTTCGGTGAAGAGCCAGGAAAGCCCCGGGACATGCCCCAGGGTTTGCTGGGCCAGGGGTTCAATGACGTTCTGCAAGAATGGCGCGAGCACGAACAGTCCCCAGATGCCATAGGCGATGCTGGGAATGGCGGCCAGGAACTCGATCAAAAACGAGATCGGTCCGGCCAATTTCAAGCTCGGCGCTATTCGCACCAGGAACAATGCGGTCCCCACCGAGAGGGGAACCGCGAAGAGCAACGCAAGCATCGAGCTTGCGGCGGTGCCGAAGATGACGGGCAGCGCGCCAAACTGCGGGGGCAGGGTCTCCATGACGACCTGCCCATCCTCCATGAGCACTTTGCCGTCCGGCCCCCTTTTGGGCCGGTCGATCTCATTGGGGCGCCAGTCGCTGTCAACCAAAAACGACCAGCCAAAGGTCTGGAAGCTGAGCCTGGCGGCGGGGAGGAGCACGATCACCAGCGACGCCAGCATCACCAGAAGCAGCACGGCGGCCGAGTGAACGACAATGAAAAGCCAGGTGTCGGCCGATGGCCGCCAGGTCTTCTCGCGCAAGATCGAAGACCAGTACCGCATGCGCGGCCTGGTCTGTTCGATCACTTGTATTGATGCAACGGTCTGCGACATCGTTTTACTTCAACGCCACCGTCGCCGGCTTGCCATCCAATGTCAGTCCGGCGATCGCGTCCTTGACCTTCTTCTGCACGCCAGCACTCAGCGGGGCATAATCCATTTCTTCCGCGATCCGCTGTCCGTCGCCCGTTGCCCAGGTGAGAAATTCCACCATCGCCTTGGCCTTGCTGGCATCCTTGAGATAGCCCAGGTCCTTGTAGACGATGATGTAGGTGAAGGCCGAAATCGGATAAGTATTCTTCCCCGGCTGATTCCAGATATTCACGGCCAGCGAACCCTTCATGTTTTCCACCGCGCCCTCGCCGGCCGCCGCAACCGTCTGCGGGCTGGCCTTCACAAATTCTCCATCCTTGTTCTGAAGCAGGGCGAAGGGAATCTTGTTGGCCGTGGCGTAATTCAGCTCGATATAACCAATCGCGCCCTTGGCCCCCTGCACGCCGGCGGTCACGCCTTCATTGCCTTTGCCGCCCTGGCCGACCGGGAATTTCACCTGCTTGCCAGCGCCGATATTTCCGGTGTACTCCTCGCTCTGGGTGGTGAGATAGTTGGTGAAAACAAAAGTGGTGCCGCTGCCATCCGAACGGTAGACAGGAATGATCCCCAGATCCGGCAGATTAGTCCCCGCATTGATGGCGGTGATCTTCGGATCGTTCCATTTGGTGATCTTCCCCATGTAGATGTCGGCCACGATCGGCCCGGTCAGCTTCACTTCACCCTGCACATCCGGCAGGTTGTAGGCCAGCACCACCGAACCGGCCACGGTGGGAATGTGAACGATCGGATCCTTGGCCGCATCCATCTCCTTCTTGTTCATCGGGGCATCGGAGCCGGCAAAATCGAAGGTCTTGTCGGTGATCCCCTTGATGCCGCCGCCCGAGCCGATCGATTGATAGTCGATCTTCACATCCGGGTGGGCCTTTTGATATTCCGTCACCCAGCGCTGATAAATCGGGTTGGGGAAGGTCGCCCCGCCGCCCTGCAACTTGGTTTCCGCACTGGCCGCGCCTCCGACCATTAACACAGCCGCCACAAATCCCGCCGCCGCTCGTTTCATCGTGCCCAACATGTTTGTCTCCTGGCAAAAGCCAAATGGGTCTGATCCTGCTTCTTTTGAAAGGAGATTAGCCGCGCTTCGTTAACGTCTTGAGAATCGATTGTTAATCTTCGGCTTGTTACCGAAGCGGACGGGCCGGACAAACCGCTTGCGAAGCCTGATAGGCACACCTAAACTTAATAACCGTTCGCTAGGGGTGTCTCGACTGCTATATAAGGTCGAGACTGAGAAACACCCTTGGAACCTGATCCGGGTCGTGCCGGCGTAGGGAAGCGAATCGATTTTCTTCGCACCCATTCCCTCCCCGCGGGCACTCCGGATCGTTTGTAGTGCAGGCTTTTAGCCTGCGATTGCAGGCTAAAAGCCTGCACTACAAGGATTCAAATTCAGGAGAAGTCATGACCCCCAACCGTTCCTACGCGCTTCCCCCCATCGGCGAAAATCCTTCCACTACCCACGATGGCACCACCCCCGGCTCCTTCGCCAATCCGCCACGCATCGGCACCCCCTTCACCTTCTCCTCCCCCGACACTCCCGGCATGCCCCCACCCAGCGCCATCACCGCCATGGATTTCGCCAAACCCTCCGACTCCGATGGGAAAACTCAGCTCGAAGAAGCCCGCTCCAGCCACATCTCCCCCGAGATGCAACACGTCGCCACCCGCGAACCCCATCTCACCCCCGAGCAAATCCGCGCTGAAGTCGCCGCCGGCCGGATGATCATCCCCGCCAACAAAATCCACCTTAAATACAACCTCCAGCCCATGTGTATCGGCCGGGCCTCCCTCACCAAAATCAACGCCAACATGGGCGCATCCCCCGTCTCCTCGTCCATCGACGAAGAAGTCGAAAAACTCCTCTGGGCCGAGAAATGGTCCGCCGACACCGTCATGGACCTCTCCACCGGCGGAGATTTGGATGCGTGCCGGGAGGCGATTATCCGGAATTCGACCGTGCCGATTGGGACCGTCCCGATTTATTCCATGATCATCGGCCGGCAAGTAGAGGATTTATCGCCCGAGATCATTCTCAAAGAGCTCGAAAAACAGGCCCGGCAGGGGGTCGATTATTTCACCATCCACGCGGGCGTCCTTTTCGAGCATTTGAAATTCGTCCGCAAACGGCTCATCGGCATCGTCAGCCGCGGCGGGTCGCTGCTGGCCAAGTGGATGATTCATCACAACAAGCAGAATCCGATGTACGAAATCTTCGACGAGATCTGCGACATCATGCGCGAATATGATGTCTCGTTTTCGCTGGGGGATGGGCTGCGGCCGGGGGGATTGGCGGATGCATCGGATGAGGCGCAGTTGCGCGAGTTACAGACCCTCGGCGAGCTCACCGAGCGCGCGTGGGCCAAGGGGGTGCAGGTGATGGTGGAGGGGCCGGGGCATGTGCCGTTTGATCAGATCGAATACAACATGAAGTTGCAGCGGCGGCTGTGTCATGGCGCGCCGTTTTATGTTCTTGGGCCGCTGGTGACGGATATTTTTCCGGGCTATGACCACATCACTTCGTGCATCGGGGCGACCGCGGCCGCTTATCACGGGGCGGCCATGCTGTGCTATGTGACGCCCAAGGAGCATCTGGGGCTGCCGAAGAAAGATGATGTCAAGCAGGGGTGCGTGGCGTATAGGATTGCCGCCCACGCGGCCGACGTGGCCCTGGGCATCCCCGGCTCGCGCGACCGCGATGACGCCCTCACCAAGGCCCGCGCCGCCCTCAACTGGCAGAAGCATTTTGATCTTTCGTTCGATCCGGATCTGGCTCGGGCGTATCACGATGAAGACCTGGAAGTGGACACCGATTTCTGTGCCATGTGCGGCCACGACTGGTGCTCGGTGCGCATCAGCAAGGAGATTGTGGAGTTTTATTCGGGCAAGGATGAGGAGGCGCAGCCGGAAAAAACGGCCAAGAAATCGCCGGGGGTTTCGGAGGCCGGGGTTGAGGTGCTCAAGCAGCGCGGCGTGCTGAGTCAGGCCGAGATTTTGAAGCTGGCCCATAAGGGGAAGAAGGCGGCGTGTCATTCGGATGAGGTGGCCGATGCGGAGGCGGCGAAGGTGGTGCAGATTGGGACGTTGAAGGCGCATGGGGTGACCGTCAACGAAAGCGGACTGTAGACGGATCGTATGGGCATTATCCGTTACACCCATACGCCGTTACGCCCATACGCCGTTACACCCATACGCCGTTACGCCCATACGCCCATACGATGTGAATCAGTGACCCGCGCCAGCCGATAACACAGGGATGGACGACACCAGTCACCTGATGGTCTCGCTGTTTTTCGGCTCGCTGGGGGCCGGCATGTTCTTGTATGGCAGGAAGGCATCGCGGTTGGTGCCGCTGGTGGCCGGGCTGGGGTTGATTGTCGTGCCGTATTTCATCCCGAATGTGATTGCGATGGCAGTCGTTTCGATTGCCATGGCGGCGCTGCCGTGGATTATTCGGGAAGGATAGGGACGCTCAAGGCGCCTGGGGTGTGGGGGTGAATGAACCCGACTTGTAGCTTGTCGTTCATAGTTTGTGGTTGATGATGTGCATGAGCGGGTAATATTCGCGGGAGCATGAAGCTTCCGAAGCGCATCCCGCTCTACTACGAGCCGTCGAAAACATATTTTGAATCTCATGTCACCGAACTGACGGAAGCGCTAATCAAAACCAGGGTTGCGGAAGCGTGGTGGAATGATCCTGCTCTGGATGTTGATCTGGCATCTGCGGAGATCGACAGAAACTGGGACTGGACAGAGTTGGAAATCGAGCACGGCGGCAGAATCCTCAAGTCACGAAAGCTCGGCGTGATCACGGGTGATGGCGCGGTTCAGGGGGCCATGATGATCTCTGACGAGACAGTGAAATGTGATGGGGAAATGGGAAAGACAGCGCTTTATATCGAATTGCTTTTTGCGGCTCCCGGCAACCGCAAATGGATCCGGTTGGATGGTGCCGAGCAGTATAAAGGTGTGGGGATGGCGCTCCTTGGAGTCGCGGCGGAGTTGAGCCTTGAAGCGGGATGTGGTGGGCGGCTGAAGTTGGAGGCGAGTCCCGGTTCCATCACCTGGTACAAAAATCGTGGTGTGCTCGAAGTTTCTGCGCACCGTATACTTCATAAGGGCGTAGAATATACGCCGATGGAGTTGGGGACGGATCGTGTGTCGATGCTGTTGCCGAGCTAAGCAAGGGAGACGACATGGCCGTAAAGACCGATAAAAAGAAGCCTCGTGCGGGCGCCCACGGCCCAGCAGCGGGGGTTAAGCCATGGAGCGGCCGAATCGACCCAAGATTGGCGAAGATGATCCGCGAGGATGGTGCCATTACCAGTGGGGGCCGGAATACGGCGCATCGGCGGACGGGTGCGAGTGTGCGATAGCGGCCGGAAAACAATGAATTAGCTGTGACGCCCCGGCCGAGAGGCTGAGGGCGTTTTTATTTGAGGGGGAAGGAGTGGCGATGGAGATTTGCTCGATTGAGCAGGTGTTGAGGAAGTTGGCCGACTCGGGGAAGAAGTATCTCGAATTCATCCGCGTGCCGGCGCTGTCGGTGGGAATCTACCGCCTCGCGGCGGGGCCAAGGATGAGCAGCGGCCGCATACGGAGGATGAGGTTTATTATGTGATTGAGGGGAAGGCGAAATTTTGGTGCGCGGGGGAGGTGCAGGATGTCGGGCCTGGATCAATTCTGTTTGTGGAGCGGGGGGGTGGAACATCGGTTTATCGATATTGTCGAGGAGTTGGTGGTGTTGGTGGTGTTTGGGCCGGCGGAGGGTTCGTCAGCCGCAGACCGATAGTGATGCACGCGGCTTGGCGAGAGAAAGGAGTTCACCAGAATCGCCACCATGGCTTATTGGAAGCTGACACCTTTGGAACGGTTGCGGTTTGGGCGGGGGGTTTTGGGGCGCGATCTTTGTGGAGTTGCTCGTAGTCGGTGCGATCAATCACGCAGATGGCCTGACACTCCGTTGGCGGTGGAAGGTTCTGGAATGGTGTCAGACCAAAGGCGCGCCACAACTCCTCAGTTTCCTGCATGTAATAGCCACCCACATTGATGCCGACCTCCTCTGGTAGAGGCTCTCCCTCAGTGGCCATTTCGGTGTCGAGGTTGCTGATGCTTCGACGAAGCCGGCCGTTTTCGAAACAGTAGAAAAACGCGCAGCCGGCAGCAGTTTCGACCGTGAAGGAGATGACAGTTCCCAGGTGAGTGCTCAGAGCCGCGAGGGTGTTTTCAGCGGCGGCATGGACAAACGATTCATCCATGAAAATCGCCCAAGGACCATCCTGCCAGAAGACAAATACGCTGCGGCCGGGATCGTCACGGCTCCAATCTGCGGCGGAAACGAACTGGGCATGAGCGTCGCGCCATTTTTCCACGGCGTCAGCGCCGTTAAGCTGGTCGGCAGAGGCCGTCACTTCATATTGGGGGCAGGTGCGGAGAAAGGCTTCGCGAAGCTGGGCGGCGGAGGTCTTTGCGGCGATCAGGCCGATATGCATTCCCATGCGTGCGAATTGTCGAGGTTGGGGAGCAGGGACTCAAGGGGACCGGTAGACGCAGCGGGTGGAGCATCGGTTTGTGGAGATTGTCGAGGAATTGGTGGTGTTGGTGGTGGTTGGGCCGGCGGAGGGGACGCTTTAGGCACGTCATCGACACTGATGGCCACGGATTTTGGGCCGCAGATGCACGCGATTTTCACGAAGTTCAGTAGGGCTCGACCGGAAGTGAGGTTGGAGTCAGAATGGGATCATGGGCCTGACGATCTACTACGGCATGAAGACCAAGGCCGACGCAGATTCGGCGCGGGGGTTGGTGGAGCGGATGTACGAACGCATTGCGAAGCTGCCGTGGGATGAGTTGACGGAAGTTTATGAGGTCGATCCCCCGGATGGGAAGTATGCATTCGAGAAGGAGGAGGCCGATCGGTTCAAACCAGGAACGGAATATTTGCCTCGAAAGCGCGCGGATGGGGAGGAGGAGTTGGTAGAGGTGCCATCGCTGCACGTGATTTACTTCGTGGCTCGGGTGAGGGGGGCGGAGTCGGCGAGGTTTGGGCTGGCGTCGCATCCGCCGGTCGTGGTGCATCGGGCGAACGCGATCGAACGCGCGGCGGATGGGTCGGTGACGACGCACATCGGCGCGGGCGAGGCGGTGGAAGTGCCGACGCGGCTGCGCGGCTGGTACACCTGGGGGGATTTCTGCAAGACTCAATACGCGGCCAACCCAAAGCTGGGCGGGGAGAAGAATTTTCTAAGGGCGCATTTGACGCTTTTTCGTGCAGTGGACATCTGCAAGCGGCTTGGCCTCAAGACGAGGATTCGGGATGACGCGAAGTACTGCAAGCATGGGAGCGTGGCGAAACTGCTGGAATCGCTGCGGTGGCATAATGAACTGTTGGCGGGGTTTGTGGGCTCGTTAAGCGATGTCCTGGGCAAATCGGAGGGAGCGATGGTTGCGCCGATCAAGGATCGGCCGGACTTTGAGCATTTGGAGGCGCGGGGGGTAGCTAAGATGAAGAAGCGTGGGAAAGCGAAGAGGAAGAAGTAGCGTTTGGGTAGGCGTTCTCGTCGAGCCGATTTTTCCCTTCCTTCATTTCAAATTGCAAATCGAAAATTGAAAATTGAAAATTGGACACGGGCAAGATGCCCGTGCTACGTTTTATGCCCATGGACCCTCAAATCCCCGAATCCGAGGCCGCGAAAATTCGCGAGTTCGTGTTTGCCGGGCGGAAGATCGAGGCGATCAAGGCGCTGCGCGAATCGACGGGATTGCAATTGGTGGATGCCAAGACGGTGGTGGAAAAGCTGGAGGCGGAGCTGCGGCAGTCGTCGCCGGAGAAATTTACGGCGAAGGCGGGGAAGGGGTGTGGGACGGCGGTGGTTTGTTGTTTGTTGTTTGTGGTTTGTTGTGCGTGGTTCGCGGCGGCGGCGTGGGGGGCGAGCCGGGCGGCGCCTTATCTCAAGAAAGATGATCCGTGGTTCGCCAGCGATGAAGGGCGGCGGATCGCGGGGAATATTCTCTCATGGCAGTCGGAGCGGGGGAGTTGGCCGAAAAATACCGATACGGCGACCGCGCCGTATAGCGGCGAGCGGGGGAAGATCAGGGGGACGTTCGACAATGGCGCGACGTGCGATGAGATTCGGTTTCTCGGGCGGGCGTGGTTGGCCGCGAGGGATGAGAAATGCCGCGAGGCGGCGATTAAAGGGATCGAGCACATTCTCGAGGCGCAGTATGCCAATGGCGGCTGGCCGCAGTATTTCCCGCCGGGGAATGGGTATGAAAGGCACATCACGTTTAATGATGATGCGATGGTGAGGTTGATGGTGCTGATGCGCGAGGTGGGGCGGGAGGAGCGGTGGGATTTTGTTGGCGAAGAGCGGCGGAAGAAGGCGCGGGAGGCGTTTGAGCGGGGGATTGGGTGCATCGTGAAATGTCAGATTCGCGATGCGAAGGGTGGGAAATTGCTGGCGTGGTGCGCGCAGCACGATGCGGTTTCGCTGGAGCCGCGGCCGGCGCGGAGTTATGAGCTGGTGTCGGTCAGTGGGAATGAGTCGGTGGGGATTGTGCGGCTGTTGATGAGCATTGAGCGGCCGAGCGAGGAGGTGAGGCGGTCGGTGGAGGGGGCGGTGGCGTGGGTGAAGTCGGCCAGAATTGCGGGGATCAAGGTGGTGGAGGTGGCGGATGAGAAATCGCCGAAGGGCAGGGACAAGCGGGTGGTGGAGGATGGCGGCGGGCCGGGGATTTGGGCGAGATTTTATGAGATCGACACCGGGCGGCCGTTTTTTTCGGATCGGGATGGGGTGAAGAAGTATTCGCTGGCCGAAATCGGATATGAAAGGCGCAATGGCTATGCGTGGTATGGGAAGTGGGGGGAGGAGTTGATAGAAAGGGAATATCCGGAGTGGAAGAAGAGGATAGAGGATAGAAAATAGAGGATAGAAGAAGATTAACCCTGGAAGGAGATTGAGATGATTACGCTGGAAGATGCGCGGAAGGTGATTGCGGCGGCCGAGAAGAAGGCTTTGGACATTGGGCAGCCGATGAATATCGCCGTGGTGGATGGCGGCGGGAACCTGGTGGCGTTTGCGCGGATGGATGGGGCGTGGCTGGGGTCGATCGATATTTCGCAGAAGAAGGCCTGGACGAGCCGGGCGTTTGATATCGAAACCAAAACCCTCAGCAAATTTTCGCAACCAGGGGCGGATTTCTACGGCATTCATGCCTCGAATAACGGGAAGGTGATGATTTTCGCGGGGGGTGTTCCGCTGTTGCGGGGGAAGCAGGTGGTGGGGGCGATTGGGGTGAGCGGGGGATCGGGGAAGCAGGATCAGGAGGTGGCGGAGGCGGGGGCGGGTGTTATCAAAAAATAGGAAAGCGTTAGAGACTCGGTTGGTTGTTTGGGATTTTCTTGCGTCGACTGCGCAGAGGGAAATGCCGAAGACGCATGGGGGCTGCTGCCCCCCTGCAACCCCCCGCCAGAAAATCCGTTGAAGTAGCGCCACCTGCGGTGACTCACTGGAGGAAGTGGTTTCAATGGCGGTGGAGGAGGTCGTCGAGGGCTTGGGGGAGGGTGGGGTATTGGAATGGGGAGAGGGGGGGAGAGAAAAAAAGTAGTTGGAAGGGGCTTGGGACGCGGTTTTTTGTAAAATTCGTTTTGGACCGGGGTTGTAAGCGGGTGGAGCAAGGAAGTTGCAAAAAAAGCGAGTCCTTTCCACGTCCTTTTCGAGTCCTTTTTGCACGAAATCGAGTCCATGTCGGCGAAAAGCGAGTCCCAGATGGCAAGGGACAAGGGACGTGGGACAAGGGACATGGGAGGGGGGAAATGGGAAACTATGCACACCGGGCCTCGCGGGGAGGCGTCTGATGGGGATCATTGTCCCAGTTGAGTAGCGAGCTCGATCGGGTGATCGGCTCCAAGA
>JBGPEF010000094.1:0-13217 GCA_041482675.1 Tepidisphaeraceae bacterium
AAGCACCAGGATCGGGGTGCATGGCAAACGCCTCAAGGCGGGGTGGGATGAGCATTACCTGCTGCGGCTACTCACGGCTTGAACATGCGATTGCCCTGCATGATGCATACTTGGCGTGGGGCGCTGGCCGGCAATATGAAAGCGAGGGGTGTGCTTGTCTTGCTCGCCGTCGTGTGGCTGTGGAGGCCGGCGGGGGCGGAGGAGGTTCGGTGGTTTCCCAAGCAGGTTGCGCCCAAGGGGCTGGTGCGGACGATTGGGGCCGAGCAATTTGCGGAGCCGCGCGGGGCGATGTTGATGATGGTGGAGTCGGTGGCGGGGTTGGCGGCCAAGGCGGTGAATGAGGGACTCGGGGATGAGATGGTGTGGGTGGCAACGGGGAATGCGGATATCGAGCGATGGTATGCTCGAATGCTCGAGCGTCGGCCGGGGTTTGAGGTGCGGGGTGTGTTGGAGCCGTGGGATTTGGTGGAAAGGTATCGGAAGCGCGGCATCGTGAAGGGTTACATTCTCTACAGGCTGGACAAGTCGCGGGGGGAGATTAACGAGCATCGCGCCGGGATGGATCTTTCGGTGAACGTCGCGACGAGTATGGCTGGATTGCTCGACGGGATTCTTATCGACGAAAACCTGGAGGCGCAGGCGAAAGCGCACGAGCTGCGGCTCCTGCTGGATGCGCGGGATAAGACTCAGGCGTGGTGCTTTGAGACATATAAGGATCGGTTCAACCGGCGATTGCTGTGTACGCAGGACCCACGGAAGGCGCATGCGCGCGACATCGCGATTGCGCAACAGGCGTTGACGCTCTATGGCGATGACAAGCCGGCGGCGGAGGTGATGAAGTGGCTTGAGCCGCTGTCACCGATCGTCGGCTGGAATGGGGGGGATGAATTTGTGACGACGCGGGCATCGACCGTGTGCGGGCATATTCAGACAGCGACGGATTGGTGCATGAATCTTCCGGTGCTGATGGCCGGTAGTGAGGGAGCGGAGCCGGCGAAGGTGAAGCGCTTTGACCCGCGGGGGATCGATTGGAAGGATCGGCGGAGTGGCGTCAGCTTCATCTGCTCCGACGGGGATAATATGCAGTGGCTGCAAGGGAATTTTTTTGGCAACAAGAGCTACTGGGGCAGCCCCGACCGCGGCACTATTCCGTTTGGCTGGTCGTGCTGCTTCGCTCAGCTGGCGCAGCTCTGCCCGCCGGCGGTGGACTATGGTGTGGCGACTCAGACGGCCAACGACTGGTTCATCGAGTGGGGCGGCGGGTATTACTATCCCGATCTGTTCGCGCGGGAGCGGCCGGATCGTTGGGAGTTGCTGGCCCGGCATGCCCGGCGCACGTGGGAGATGATGCGAGCGAATAACACGACAGTGATCGGCTTCAACGTGGTGAGTCCGGATTCGGCCGACGCACGCAAGGCGTACGAGGTATTCGCTGGCGAGACGGAGGGGCTGCTGGGGATTCTGGTTTTCCAATATGCGCCTTATGAGGGCGGCGCGGGCAAGTCGTTCTGGGTGAAAGACCGGCGCGGGATGGACGTTCCTGTTATCACGGCGCGCTACTCGATCTGGGAGCACACCAATGAGCGGCCCCGGAGCGGGACTCCGGCCAAAGTGGCGAGGGAGATCCGCGAGACGGTGGCGCGCACGCCGCAGGAGGAGCTGCCGCGTTATGACTGGGTGATCGCCCACGCCTGGTCGTATTTCCGCGAGGCGCGCGGGGGTGACGAGGAGGCGGAGAACATGCCGAGGGTGGCGGTTGCGAATCAGGCTGGGGTGCGGGGGTATGCGCCGGTGAGATGGTGTGCTGAGCGGCTTGGGAAGGAGATCCGGGTTGTTGGACCGGAAGAAATGATTTGGCGAATCCGGATGAAACACGATGCAGAGCAGACGGGGGCGGCGATCAGAAGGTTTGAGCCGTGAACGTACGTGGGACAAGGGACGAGGGACCAGGGACAAAAGCCCCCTCACCCTGGCCCTCTCCGTGCGAGTACGGGGGCGAGGGAATAGGAGACAAGAGGGGAGAAGAAGAAGGATGCTCGGTTCGGGGACGGAGGAAGAATGGGCGGACGCGATAGGGAGCGTTGCGCCAGCGTAGGAAGCGCCGAAGTTGGAAGCGAGGTCGATGAAGTCGGAGATGGTGACGGCGTTGTCGTAATTGAGGTCGCCTTCCTGCCAGGTGATGTTGGGGCCGCTAGCGCCGAAATTACTTGAGAGATCGATGAAGTCGGAGATGGTGACGACGCCGTCGAGATTGAGGTCGCCGATTCTCGTGGGGCGGATGAGGAAATAAAGATCGCCGTGGGGGTCGATCAGGCTGGCGAGGCCGAGGCGCGAGTTGGGATGGGACGAGAGGCCGGAGTCGTAAATTCCATCGTGGGGATCGGGAGCGTTGGCGCGGTCGGCGTTGGAGATGGCGGCCCAGAGGTCGGATTTGCCGGTCGTGCTGGGATAGACGCGGAGGGAGCGGAATGCGTTGGGGGCGGCTGGGGAATTCAGGTTAAGACCCTGAGTGCCGGGGTTGAGGGCGGTGACGGTCAGGTTGTGGAGATCCTGATCGGCGTTGAGGGTGATGTTGGCGGGTTCGGGGCCGACGAAAATGGAGAGAGGGGCGATGGCGGCGGATTCGGCGGTGGAGGGAGCGCCGGCGTTGGTGTTGAGGATGGTGTCGCCGCCGCGGGCCCAGAGGATTGCGCCGGGCTCGTGGGATTGGGGGCCGGAGATGATTGCGGTGCCGGGGCCGGTGCGCTGGAGGAGGGCGGCGTTGATGGTGGTGAGACTGCCGTTGAGGGAGAGGGTCTTTGAGGCGGGGACGTCGATGGTGCCGCCGGTGCTGTGGACTGGAGGATTGAGATCACCCCAGGCCGAGAAGATGCCGCCGTGGAGATGCAAGGTGTGCGCAGAAATGGAGGCGGGATAAGCATGGAGGGTAGCGGAGGGCCAGAGGAGGATGTCGCCGGTTACGTTGAGTGAGGCGGAATCGAGCGTGAGCGTGCCGTGGCCGCCGGGGGTGATGTCGTCGCCGCCGAGGGTGAGGGATGAGGCGGACCATTGGGAGCCTGGGGCGATGTTGACGGTGCCGTTGCCGTCGGAAAAGCGGCCGAGGCAGGCGGGGCCGGTGGTGAGGGAGGTGCTGTTTTCAATGGTGAGCGTGGCATTGCCGTGCGGGCCGAATTCGGCGGTGTTGTCGGTCACGAGCTGACCGTTTCGAAGATGCAGTGTTGCGTTGTCGAGGTTCAGAGAGCCGACGTCATAGGTGTGGTTGAGCAGGTCGAAGGTTACGTCGTCGTGGGCAATTGCCAGTTGAGTATTGGTGACGTCGGTGGGGAAGGAGATGGTGTAGGTTTGGCCGGACATATCGAAGATCGCGCTGTCGGAGATGGTGGGGACGGAAGTGGGGAGCCAATTGGTTGCGGTGTTGAATGGGCCGCCGGTGGGGTTGTTCCAATTGAGAACAGCGGCGTTGGAGGATGAAGGGAGCGCGGAAAAGAGGCAGGTGGCGAGAAGAATGAGACGGTGCGAGGACATTGGCTATTTAAGAATGTCCGGCGGAGCCGGACCTACTTCAGAGATTGCAGAAAGGCCAGAAGATCGCGGAATTGGTCGGGGGTGAGGATTTCGTTGAGGCCCTGGGGCATTAAAGAAGTGGTTTCGCGGCGGGAGGATTTGATATCGGAGTTGCGGAGGATACGCAGGGCGCCGCTCGAGTCGCGGAGGGTGGTTGTGGTGTCGGATTTGTCGGCGATGAGGCCGGTGAGCTGGTCGTTGTTCTTGAGGGTCAGAATGTAATTTTCGTAGCCCTGGGCGAGGGTGCTGGAGGGGAAGACGATGGATTCGAGGAGGTCGCGGCCAGCGCGGATGGCGCCGACTTTGGTGAGGTCGGGGCCGACCTGGCCGCCTTCGTTGGCGATGCGGTGACAGGTGGAGCAGGCGACGGCGGCGCCGAAGAAGATGGCGCGGCCGGCGGTGGGGTTGCCGTCCTTTAAGAGCGGTTCGAGTTGGGTGAGGCGATCTTGTTGATTGGCGGCGTGGGCGCGGAGGTCGTCGAGGAGGGGATTTAATTTGGGGCCGAGTTGGTCGCGGAGGGGTTCGAGTTTTTCGATTGGAGGTCGCCAGCCGGAGTCGATGGATTTTTTGAGGTAGGCGAGGAGGGGGTCGGCGGTCTTTTGATTTGCGCTGCGGGTGAAGAGAGGAAGAAGCGCGTCGGGGGAGATGAGGCGATCTTTGTTTAACTTTTCGAGGAGCTGTTGGAATTGTTCGTCGGTTAAGTGGGCGCGGGAGGCGATTTCGGCGGCGAGGAAGTGGGAGGAAGGGGCGCTGGTGGGGGTGAATTGATTGAGGAGGAGGGTGAACGAAGCATCGTCGAGGCTGGGTTGGCGATTGATGAGGATGCGCAGGGATTGGAGGCGAAGAGGTAGTGGGAGTGCGGAGTTAGAGAGGATTTTTTGGAGGTCGGGGTCGAATTGCGGCGTGTTGAGGGAAGTAATGATGGTAAGAGCGGGGATGGCGAGGTCGGGGGAGGAGAGGGAGTCGCGGAGGGGGGCGATCCAGGTGTCGAAATTCTTGGGCGGGGGCATGCGGGAGAGGGTTTGGAGGAGGAGGAGTTTTCGGGCGGGATCTTTGGTGGTTGAGAGAGTGGTGGCGAGCCAGTCGGTGATTTTGGAATTGCTGGAGAAGGCGATGAGGGTTTCGGAGAGGGCTTGGGCGCTGTCGGGGGAGAGTTGGTTGTTGGCCCAGGTGTTTTGGAAATAGGCGAGGGATTGGTCGGACCAGTCGGGGTGATTTTTTAAGAGGGATTGCGCGGTGGAGCGGAGGTCGGGGTCGGGGGAGGAGAGGCGGGGGAAGAGGTCGTCGGGTTGGAGGGCGTGGGTGGTGGGTTGGTCGAGGAGGATGAGGGCGGCTTTTTGGACATTGGGATTTTCGTGAGTGAGGAGGGGGCGGAAATCGTCGGGGGTGCCGAGATGGTAGAGGGCGTTGAGCAGAGAGTGTTCGAGGAATTGTTCCGGAACTACGTTGGGGTCGGTAAGAGCTTTGAGAATTGCCGGGATCGATTCGTGGCGGCCGCAGATAGCAAGGGCTTGGGCGCAGGCGAGGCGGGCGTGGGAGCCGCATCCAGGGACCCAATATTCGAGTGCTTCGGCGGCTCCTTTGTCGCGCTGGCGCGCCAGAGCGGAAGCGGTGGCCTGAATCTCAATTGAGTTTGTGGCGGATTTGAGATTGAGGGCGAGAAAGGCGCGGGCGGCATTGCTGTCGATCTGGCCGAGGGCGGCGAAAGCTAGAGAATAGGCGCGAGACCTGCGATCATCCCGCAGGGCGAATTTGATGAGAGGGCCAACGGAATCGCTTCCGCGGGAGATGAGGGTGAGCTGGGCGCGGTGGGCGACGGCGGGACGCTTGTCGGAGAGGAGTTGGATGAGGTCGTCGGGGGTGGATTTTTCCCAGTCGATTTTCAGGCCACGGGGGTCGTCGATTTTGGGGGCAGTGTCGAAACGGACGCGGTAGATGCCGCCGGGGGCGCGGGAGTTTCTAATTTTTCCGGTTGGGCAGTGTTGGACGTACCAGCCGCCGGTGTCGACTATTAATAAGGAGCCGTCGGCGTCCTCCAGGACATCGCTGGGGTGGAAGTCGGGGTCGTCGCTGGTGATGAATTGAGAATCTTCGGAGGAGAAAGTGCTGCGGATGGGTTTGAGGATGTGGCGGCCGATGCAGCGGGCGTTGTGCTGGGCGGAGAAGAGGTTGTCTCGATATTCGCTTGGGAAGGCATAGCCTTCGTAGCGCATGAGGCCGGAGAGGGCGACGGCGGGGAACATGGTAACTGGGGGGAGAGGTTGGTTGACGAATTGGGGGGTGCCTTTGTCTTTTAAGTGGAGCGGATAGAGGCCGCCGGGGAGGAGGTGGACGAGGGCGTCGCGGTGGCCGCCGGAGGGGCGTTGGAACCAGTTGTCGGTGCCGATGATTTGGCCGCCGGGGAGGAAGGCGATTTCGACGAGATTTTCGAAGCCGCGGCAGATCATTTGGGGGTTGGAGCCGTCGGGGTTGCAGCGGAGGAGTGCGCCGGATTCGCCCCAGAGGGTTTGGCCGTCGGGGAGTTTGAATTTGTAGCCGTCGGGGTTGCCGGTGGTCATGTAGAGGAGGCCGTCGGGGCCGAAAGTCAGGCCGTGGAGGGAACCGTTGTCGGTGTGGCCGAAGCCAGTGAGGATTTTGGTTTGTTTGTCGGCGATGCCGTCGTTGTTGGTGTCTTCGAGCACGAGGACGTCGGGGGGATCGGGGACGTAAATTTTTCCGTCGCGGTGGGCGATGCCCATGGGGACGACGAGGTTGTCCTTGAAGATGGTTTGGGTTTCGTAGATGCCGTCGTGGTCTTTGTCTTCGAGGAGGCGGATGCGGCATTTGCGGGTTTGGTCCGTGAGTTCTTTGTAGAGATCGAGGCCGGAGGATTCGGTGACGAAGAGTCGGCCGCGGTCGTCGAGGGTGGCGAACATGGGGAAGGAGGTTTCGTTCGGGCTTACTTTTTGGATGGAGAAGCCTTGGGGGGCGGTTGGGGCGGCGGCGAGGGTTGTGGAGGAGAGGATTAAACACGAAGACACGAAGACACGAAGTTCACGAAGGCGCGCGCGGAGTTTGGACGGGGATTGGGAGGGAGGCATTTTGATTTTTTGGTTCAATCGCAAATTGCAAATCGTAAATCGCAAATTCATTGGGCCCATTCGTCGGAGAGTTTGTTGAGGGCTTGGGGGTCGGCGGGGCCGTCGTGGGCTATGACGCGGTAGCGAAGGATCAGCGGGGTGTTGGCTTTGATGGTCACCGAGCTGGGGGCGGTGATGGCCGGGTTGAGCATTCGGATGCTGGCGTGGTTGTGCCAGAGGGTGGGGGGATTTTTGGGGTGGTTGAGGATGGCGATGCCGGCGGAGGAGTTGTCGTCGAAGGTGAGGGTGAAGCCGTACCACTTGGCCGCGGGCCAGTCGGATTCGGGCTTGGTGTGGATGGGGGGTTTGAGATTGGCAGCGCCCTGGGGGGCGTCGATGGTGAGCTTGCCTTGCTTGGGCATGCGGATGCAGAAGCCGGAGAAGGCCCAGCGGGCGAGAGTGAGGTCGGCGTCGGGGGTGAGGGTGTAGGTGAGGTCGAGGATGTTGGAGTTGCCGATGGTTTTGAAATTCGCCTGAAGCTGCTCGCGGAGAATCGGTTCATTTTCGGCCAGCCAGTCGTTGGTGACTTTGAAGGTGGCGCTGGCGTCGGTGGTGGAGGTCTCATCGACGGAGCGGTTGACGATTTTGCGATTGGCAATGGGGGCGGGCTCGCCCCAGCCCCAGAAGTCGGCGTCTTTTTTTCCGTGCATCTCGACCCAGCCGAGGAAGATGCCGCGGTGATGGGGATGATCGGGGTTGGCGAGGTCGGTGAGGATTTTGCCGGAGGGGGAGCGGAGGGGGTGGAAGAAACAGGCTGAGTCGAGGGGGTATTTTTTGTTGTCCGGTTTTTGGAGTTGATAGGTGAGGAGTTCGTTGTCGTTAAATTTGATGGTGATGGAGGAGTCGGAGCGGTCGATGGAGAATTTTTGATTTTCGGCGGCGGGGAGCAGCGTAGAGGGAAGAAGGAGGGTGAGGAGGAGGGTTGTGGGTTTCATGGGTGTGATTGTCGCGTGAGGGGAGGTTTTTACAACTCCTATTGGATCGAGGTAGAGATGGGGGGCGGGTGGTGAGGGAGGGCGCGAAAGGGGCTTCGCTGACCGTCGGCAATCTGGTGCGTTTGACGCGAAGGCTTGCGGTGGGATTGGGGCAATGTCAGGATAGGTGCGGTCTCAGCAAGGGCAGGAATGGAGACACTCAAAAGGGTCCGGATGATCGAGCGGTTTCTGGCCGCGGCGCGGGCGTGGGTGGGCAGCGAGATGACGGCGCGGGAGCTGATCGCGGCGTTTGTGGAATTCAATCGCGAAATCGCGGTGAGCGATGTTGATCCGGATGGCGGGGACCGG
This sequence comes from Tepidisphaeraceae bacterium, assembly GCA_041482675.1. Classification (GTDB taxonomy): domain Bacteria; phylum Planctomycetota; class Phycisphaerae; order Tepidisphaerales; family Tepidisphaeraceae; genus JBGPEF01. The sequence continues at coordinate 7,967 of JBGPEF010000094.1, forward strand.
TTTCTGCTGTCGGCGGCCGGGGCTACAGCGCCGCATTTGATCGATGCGCCTACGAACCTGGTGGGCGCGCCCGAGGCGGAGATTCAATTTTCGGACAAGGAACACCGGTACATCGGGTTGTCGCGCGAGTTGTGGCCGCGTCAGAGCGAGGATGACGTGGAAGATAATGCGGATGATGGGCTGCCAAGTGAGATTGGCATCGGACTGTCGCTTTTTCTGTTCTTCGATCCGCCGCTGGAGGCGGACCGATTTTCGACGGATCAATCTGCGTCGCCGGATGAATTGGAGGGGAAGCTGGCCAAGTTTATTGAAGAACCGCTGGTGGCGGAGGTGTTGGGCAGCCGCCCGACGAAGATCACCGCATTTGCGACTGGGATTGGATGAGGTTTGAAATGCGCGGGTCAAAAGAGGTTAAAAAAAGGCCGCTGCTGCTGATCCGGATCAAGAAGGGGAAGGATGGGAGCGGGGCGCTGAGCTGCGTCCGCGCGGATGGGTCGGTCGCTTATCAGCGGCAGAATGCGAAGCAGGCGGGGGTTTTTGTGCGGCATGATCTGACGCATTTTGCGGTGGAAACGGTGCTGGGGCATCGGAATGGATTCTTTGGGCTGATCGCGGCGGGGTGGAGCTTTGAGGATTTTGGGGAGAAGTGGGATAAGAAAAAGTATCCGGTTGATGCGGATCCATCCGAGCTGATTGTGGGGTTGTTTGATGCGGAGCATCGGAGCGAGGCGAAGTGGACGGGGGAAGAGTTCAATGGTTATGCCCGGGAATTCATGAGGCAAAAAGGAGTGGAGATTGGGGCGATGATTACGCAGGAGGAGGTGAACAGGGTGCGCGAGAGGATTGAGGAACTCCTGGCGCGGTGGGAGACAGTAGAATTGGGCCAGACGATGGAGTTGGAGTTTGCGCCCGGGGATTAGATGGCCTGGGAGATGGCAGTGGAGCAATCGAAGCGGCCGGACAGCAATCTGGGGGCGATGGTGGAGCGGCACAACGGGTGTCTGCCGATTCTGGGGATGTTTGTGATCACGATCGTTGCATCGTTCGCGATGTTTCGGGTGGGGCAGTTTGTGTATATCAACGCGGCGTATGGGCGCGCGGCGTGGGAGGGTGGGCTGAGGGTGGTGGACAATAAAGGGCATTTAACTAACGGCGAATTGCTGTCGGGGAAAGGGCATCTGATCGTTTATGGGGGGAGCTTTTTGTTGACGGCGGGGTTTTTTCTGGGGGCGGGGTTTGGGTTGACGTATTTGAGTATGCGGCTGCGGGGGGAGAGGCTGGGGGAGCAGTTGAGGCGGTGGAAGGAAGAGAATCCGGGGGTGCCGCCGTAAAAATAGAGATTTCGTTCGAGGTAGAATTGGTTTTGCGCGAGCGAGAGCTGGTGGAAGCGCGGTATAATCTCCGCAGATCGACAAGGGGGTGGCATGGAATGTTGGCCGGCGGAATTCTGGTTGGCGTTGTCGCTGCTGGCGGTGGGGGGCGTGGCGGCGTGGGGGGTGGCGCGGGCGATCTGGCTGTTGCGGTGGTGGGTGGCGGAATCGCGGCCGAAGCTGCCGCCGATGGGGTGTCCGGTGTGCGGGTATGACATTCGGCACACGCCGCATCGGTGTCCGGAGTGTGGGGCGATATTGAGGTGGGGGATCGCGGCGCGATGGAGGGATATTTGAGGAATTTCCGATTTGCGATTTGCGATTTTCGATTGGGGGAGAGGGGAGAGGGGTGAATCAGGGTGTTGGAGCGACGTGAGATACCTAAGAGGAGTAGGAGCAGGATTAAGAGCGGAAGGGGATCAAAAGATGGTGATGGGGGCTGCCCGACCCCGCCAGTTTGCCTTGCTTAACGCACGCGACTACACTCCCTCCCTCTTATGAAAGCGGAACGGCGGCACGAGCTGCAAACAAATACGCTGGCGCTGTGGTTGAGATGGCGCGCGCCGGAGGTTTGGGCCAAATATGGCACGCATATTTTGCTGGGGGTGATCGTCGTTCTGCTGGCGATCGTTCTGGCTCGACATTTGATGAATAAGCCGGCGGAGGAGGCGAATCGGGCGGCCGAGGCGCTGGCGGCGGCGCGGGATCAGATTCGGGAAGTGAGCGATGGGATGAGGCCGGCGGGGGATGCGCGGGGGATTTTGACGCTGATTCAGCAGGCGATGGAGCAGTCGAAGCGGCCGGAGATTCAGGCGGAGGCGCAGCTGGCGATGGGGGATTATTACTGGGCGCTGTTTAATGCGCCGGAGATGCCAGGTTCATTTACGCAGCCGACGATCGTGCCGGAGGAGAGTTCGCAGGAGATGTTGAACAAGGCCGAGGAGAATTATTCGGCGGCGCTGAAGCAGACGGGGGGGAAGGCATACGTGGCAGCGCGGGCGCGATTTGGTCTGGCGGCTGTGGCGGAGGCGCGGGGGTATGACCTGTTGAGGAAGTCGGGATTCAAGGGGGCGGATGCGAGCGCGTTTTGGGACAAGGCGAAGGAGCAGTATCAGGCGATCGTGGATGATCCGGCCACGCCGCAGGTGCTGAAGGATGAGGCGAAGTGGCATTTGGAGCAGTTGGTGGAGTTGAGGAAGCCGGTGTGGGTGGCGGAGCCGCCGCCGAGTACTTCGACGAGTGGGCCGAGCAGTGGGCCGACGAGTTTGCCGGGGGGGTTGCGGGGGATTTTGCCGGAGGTGACGAGGCTGGGGCCGGGGACGAGGCCGACGACAACAGGGGCGGGGACGACTAGAGGCACGAGATAGCGCGGGGGAGGCGCCGATGTCTGTCGATCTATGTGTATTTCTTCGTAACGAGAGTTTACCGACGCACAGCCAGTGGCAGGCGGCGATAAACGAGAAGCGCCTGAATCTTGTGCTTGACGACTTCTCATCGCGCGAGCACACGGGATTTCTGCCGTGTCGGTTGAACGGCGTGCAATGCGGATTTGAGTATTACTTCGCCGGTTTGGAAGGCGCGTACGAAGATATAAAGACAAAAATCGGAGATCGCGACCGCGTTGTGACGCTGGTCCTGCATGGATCGATGGATGATCTAAAGGCAGCGATGCTAACTGCGGCCGTGCTGACAGAACTATGCGACGGTGTTTTCTACGACCCTCAGGGGCCGGAATTCCTGATAGGCGATGGCGTATTCAAGCTGATCCAACGCGATGAGGACGCAGAACGCGAGCGAATCCGGCGCCTGGCCGAGAAAGATGCCGCCATAACGGACCGGCGCTGCCCGAAGTGCGGAGCGCCATGTCCGAAGTATCGGAAGACATGTCAAGTCTGCCGTTTTGAGATTGGGCGGGCTTTGTAGAAACTACTGTGCGCGATTTTGGAGGCGCTGAAGGTTAATCGGGGATCATTGTCATGCTTTGGGTCACGCGAATCGTCATTGTTTTGGTGGTGCTGCTGATCGGGGTGGCGCTGTACGGACTTTTTTATCTGGCGGGCTGGCTGTTCATTCGGTTTTACCGGAGTCAATGTCCCAGGTGCGGGAAGAGGGGGCTCCAGATAGTGGGAGGCGCCCGGGCAACGACGCGGATCGATGGAAAGCGAGCGCCCGACTCCTGGACTGTCTATCAGTGCGACAAATGTGGAGCGGTGCTGAGGTGGCGTCGGGGCAAGTGGGAAGAGATGCCCGCGGATTATCGTTCTGGAATGGAAATGCCGTTGAGATAAACAGAGTTACCATGGACCTGATGATTCGTCGCGCATTGAGGTCGGATCGTGAGGTGGCAGCGCGACTACTGACCGCGCAGTTGTTGGAGCATCATCTGCCAGCGGATGCGGGCGGGGTGGCGCGGGGGATTGAGCTGGCGATGGCGGCGCCGGGGACGGCGTGGCTGTTGATGGCGCTTCGCGAGGGGGAGGCGGTGGGGGTTTTTCTGGCGAATGAGATTGTGAGCGTGGAGCAGGCGGGGTTGGTGCTGTGGGTGGAGGAACTTTATGTGGTTCCATCCGCTCGAAGGCGCGGGGTGGCGCGGGGGATTTTGAATTTTGTGGCGGAGGAGGCGCGGCAGAGGGGGATTGTGGCGATTGAGCTGGAGGTGGTGCCGGGGCAGGAGGCGGCGTTTGCGCTTTATCGGGCGATGGGGTTTGTGGATGTCGCGCGGAAGAGAATGAAGTGGCAGATGTGAAGCCGTCGGCCTATTGGCTGCGGGAGGCGACTTTATAGACACAGACGACGATAAAAATGACGCCGGCAACAATCGCGGAGATGGGGGTGGCGACATAGCCGAGGTTCTGGAGACCCTGGAACTCGCTGGAGCCGCCGGAAGAGAGGAGGTGGTAGGCGAGGAAGCCGCCCATACTGACGATGAAGGCGGTGATGGCGGCTTTGATGGGGTTCACCAAGTGGAATTATCGGCTGCTAAGAGATACGGGGTGAGGGGCTTCTCCCGTGTCGCGGATTTTTGTTAGCATTTGCGGATGCACATTTCACGACGCACCTTTATCCATTCGGCGGCCGCGGGAACTGTGTCGGGCGGGATCTTGGGTTGTGCTAATAATCACAGGGACGCAGGCGGAGGCGAGAGGGCGCGGGTGAGCCGGGAGGAGCTGGAGCGGGTTCTGGAGGAGCCGGTTTTGAAGCTGGATTCGCTTAGAGAGCCGGTGATTGTGGAGTCGGTGGAGCTGCTGCGGAATGGGAAGACGTTTTTGCTGCGGACGCGATCGAAGGCCGGGGTGGAGGCGATTTCGGTGCCGAATTCTTCGCGGATGGAGCAGTTGTGGCCGCTGTTCTTGAGCTCGATCATGCCGTTTTTTGTGGGGAAGGATGCGCGGGAGCTGGAGAATCATTTGTGGGAGGTGTTTCGGTGGCGGGATAATTACAAGTATCAGGGGCTGGCGCTGTGGTGCGGGGTGGCGGCGATGGAAATGGCTCTGCTGGAATTGATGGCGCAGACGGCGAAGAGGCCGGTGGCGGATTTTTTTGGGGGGGCGATTCGGCGGGATATTCCTATATATACGGCCAGCGGCGTGCGCGGGAATCGGCCGGAGGAGGAGATCGAGCATCTGAAAAAGCTGGTGGAGGAGTCGGGGGCGCGGGCGCTGAAATATCGGCTGGGTGGAAGGATGAATAAGAATGTGGATTCGCTGCCGGGGAGGAGCGAGGCGCTGATTCCGCTGGTGAGGAAAACTTTTGGCGATGGGATGACGTTGTATGCGGATGCGAACAGCTCGTATGACGTGAAGAATTCGATTCGGATCGGGAAGATGATGGAGGAGCAGGGGTATGGGTTTTTTGAGGAGCCGGTGGAGTTTGATCGGATC
>JBGPEF010000095.1:0-13166 GCA_041482675.1 Tepidisphaeraceae bacterium
ACCCCAAAATCTTCGAGATGGACCTCCCCATCCTCGGCATCTGCTATGGCATGCAGTTGGGCGCTCAGATCCTCGGCGGCCAGGTCAAACCTGCCAAAGCCCGCGAGTTCGGCCGCGCCAAGCTCCACGTCACCTCCAACGACCCCCTGGTTCACGGCCTGCCGCAAGATACCTCCGTCTGGATGTCCCACGGCGACCAGGTGATCGAGCTCCCCCCCCAGTTCGAATCCATCGCCACCACCCCCACGTGCCCCTACGCCGCCATGAAGCACAAGACCCGCCCCTTCTACGGCGTGCAATTCCACCCCGAGGTCACTCACACCCCCCGCGGCGAGCAAATCTTCCACAACTTCATCTACGAAATCTGCAAGTGCTCCGGCACCTGGACGATGGAAAACTTCATCGACCAAACCGTCCGCCGCATCCGCGAGCAGGTCGGCGCCGGCAAAGTGATCTGCGGCCTGTCCGGCGGCGTCGATTCCTCCGTCGTCGCCGCCCTCCTCCACAAAGCCATCGGCGATCAGCTCACCTGCATCTTCGTGGACAACGGCCTGCTTCGTAAAAACGAGAAGGAACTGGTCGAAACCACCTTCCGCGACCATTTCAAAATCAATCTCCGCGTCCACGACGCCACCGAAAACTTCCTCAGCAATCTCCGCGGAGTGATTGACCCCCAGCAAAAGCGCAAGATCATCGGCCGCGAATTCATCGAAGCCTTCAAACGCGAAGCCGAATCCATCCAGGGCGTGCAATTCCTCGCTCAGGGAACGCTTTATCCCGACGTCATCGAATCCGGCCACGGCCACGCCGGCGCAACCGCCAACATCAAGCTCCACCACAACGTCGGCGGCCTCCCCGAACAACTCGGCTTTGACCTCGTCGAACCCCTCCGCGAATTATTCAAGGATGAAGTAAGAAGAGTCGGCGAAGTCCTCGGCCTCCCCGAAAACATCGTCTGGCGTCACCCCTTCCCCGGCCCCGGCCTGGCCGTCCGCGTCGTCGGCGAAATCACCCCGCAGCGCCTCTCGATCGTCCGCGACGCCGACGAAATCGTCCTGGAAGAATTGATTTCGGCAAATCTTTACCGCAAAACCGCCCAGGTCTTCGCGGTGCTTTTACCCATCGGCACCGTCGGCGTCATGGGCGACGCCCGAACCTACGACTCCGTCATCGCCATTAGAGCCGTCGAATCTCAAGACTTCATGACCGCCGACTGGGCCCGAATCCCCTTCGACGTCCTCGCCACCATGAGTAATCGAATCATCAACGAAGTCCGCGGCGTCAACCGCGTCGTCTACGACATAAGCTCCAAACCCCCGGCGACGATCGAGTGGGAGTGATTGATGCGTCTCCGCTTCTACCACGATCCAGATACCGATCTTCCGCACATCTACAATCACGGCGTGAGCGAACAAGAAGTTGAAGATGTTCTGCGACTCCCCTTGGAGGAGGCTAAGACCAGTCGCAATGGGAGGATCGCAATCGGCCAGACTCGAAACGGTCGTTTTTTGAAAGTCGTTTACAGCCCCGACGAGTTTGGCGATGGCATCTTTGTAGTTACGGCGTATGATTTGACCGGAAAGGCATTCGCGGCCTTCGGACGACGCATGCGAAAGCGACGACAATGAAAAAGAAACTGAAATCCAGCAAGAAAAACAGATTTCCCAAGGGTTGGGATGAGGCGCGAGTGCGCCGCGTTATCAAGCATTACGAGGGGCAATCGGATGAGGCCGCCGCCGCAGAGGACGACGCACTTTTTAGCGACAAAAAACACACGTTCATGCAAATCCCCGTAAAACTTGTTCCCGCGGTTCGTAGGCTTCTTAATCGAAAGGCAAGCTGATCATTGGGGGACTATTGAGCGGCAATAGTATGAGCGAGCCGATTCACGAATTAGATATGGTGGCGCTGCTACAAGACCTGCCCGAAGAACAATTACCGGCAGGACAGGTGGGCACCATCGTCCTCGAACACAATCAGGGCGAAGCGTTCGAGGTAGAGTTCCCTCTCGAACCACGTCGCTCGATTGTCGCGACCGTCTTGCGAGAGAAACTACTGAAACTGCACTGGCCAAACCTTTCGAGTCCCGCTTGAGCCTTCGACCTTTCCCACCTTTTCGGCATAATCCCGCCCCGTGACACCCCAGGAAGAAGATCTCTACACCTTCATCCCCGAGCACCGCTCCTGGCTCGTCAAGCACCTCCGCCCCCTCTCCAACTTCCTCGGCGGCGCATTCATGACCCTCGCCACCTTCGGCCACGCCCGCCTCATCTCCCCCTTCAAAACCCAATACATCCAACTCCCCATGCCCCTCCCCAACCTCCCTCCCTCCTTCGAAAATTTCCGCATCCTCCACCTCACCGACTTCCACGCCGGCGGCTACATGCCCCTCTCCCATCTCCAAAAAGTCATCGCCCACGTCAACACGCTCCCCTACGACCTCGTTGCCATCACCGGCGACCTCGTCTCCCACGATCTCAAATACGTCAACGCCGTCACCGATCTCATCGCCAAACTCCGCCGCCCCATCGCCGTCACCTTCGGCAATCACGACTATTCCCAAACCATCGAGCCCTGGACCTCCCATGAAGTCGCCGACGCCCTCACCTCCGCCCTCCAATCCCGCAACATCGAAGTTCTCCGCAACCGTTCCCTCCCCATCATCCACGCCGACGGCCAAATCAACATCGTCGGCCTCGACGATTTCTGGTCCGGCGCCTACTCCCCCGAAAAAGCCTTCGCCGGCATTGATAAGAATCAACCGATCATCGCCCTCTCCCACAACCCCGACTCCATCTTCTCCCTCCGCAAATTCGGCGCCCACTTCGTCCTCGCCGGCCACACCCACGGCGGCCAAATCCGCATCCCCATCCTCGGCTCCCTTGTCCTCCCCATACGCTTTAAACAGTACGACCAGGGCCTCTTTGACGTCCGCGGCGCCAAACTCTACGTCTCCCGCGGCGTCGGCTGCCGAGTCCCGGTTCGTTTCCGCTGTCCCCCTGAAGTGACGACTTTCACCCTCACCCGGGGCTAGAATGCCCTGCCAGGGCGAAAGGGATTATGCCTGCCATCGACATTTCGAAAAACTCACGCATCCCGCGCCTCGTGAATCTGCTCCGGTCGATTCCCGAATTCCAGGACCCCCACGAGCTGGTCAAGCATTTCGTCGGTTCAATGAACCGCGCCTATTCCACTCGTTCTTATATCCAGATTTCCAACCGTGGCCTCCCGCCCGGCGAATATCGCATTCAGCACATCCTCGGAGAAGCCGGCCGGAACATCATCCAATATCGCGCTGACGCCGCCCTCGCCCCCATCAGCCGCGGCGGATTGCTTGCCCAGATCGTCGCCACGCCAGAGCCCAAGCTCCTGCACGATGTCGATCTCTCCCGCGAGCCGCTTCTGGATGGCAAGCTCGGCCGCTACCGCTCTCTAATGGCCGTCCCCGTCCTCGCAACCGAAGTGCCCATCGACTGGGTGGTGATCCTCGAGACCAGTGAATCGTTCACCGAACGCGACGTCGAAGAACTCATCATGCGCGCCAATCTGGTCGGCGTGATGGCCCAGAACCTGATGACCAGCAATCAGCTGCGCCACGCCAATGCCCGCATCGAAGCCGAAATGAACCAGATCGCCCGCATCCAGCGCGCCCTCCTTCCCGATCACTTGCCGAAAATCCCCGGCGTGCAGATCGCCACCAGCTACCACACCTTCGACGTCGTCGGCGGCGACCTCTACGACTTCACATCCCTCCACAAAAACGGCCGCCAAAAAGACGACCGCTGGGCCCTCCTCATCGGCGATGTTTCCGGCCACGGCCCCGCCGCCGCCGTTGTCATGGCCATGTTCCACGCCATCCTCCACACCTACCCCATCGACCCCACCGGCCCCGGCGAAGTCCTCCGCCACGTCAATCGCCATCTCTTCGCCAAGAGCATCGAAAACTCCTTCGTCACCGCCTTCCTCGCTTTTTACGAGCCGCGCACCCGCGAGCTGATCTACGCCCGCGCCGGCCACAATCCGCCCCTCCTCAAGGAATTCCCCCACCGCGGCCAGGCAAAGCAGCTCGACGCCGTCGGCGAAATTCCCCTGGGCATTATGGACGACGTCCAATACAGCGAAGCCTCCGTCATCCTCCGCCCCGGCCAAACCCTCATCCTCTACACCGACGGCATCACCGAAGCCAAACGCCCCGGCGGCGAAATGTTCGGCGTCGAAGGCATCGAACGCTCCCTCCTCCACTGCTCCGGCGCTCCCGACTGCGCCATCTCCCACATCACCGAAGCCCTCAAGGAACACCAGCTCAACATCCGCCCCAACGACGATCAAACCGTCGTGGTCATGCAGGTGGTCTAACGTGGCACGGGCATCCTGCCCGTGTCTTGGTATGTTCTGGTATTCTTGTGGCATGGGCGCCTCGCCCATGTCCTAAAAAAATGAAGCGAACTCTACTTCCACTTATCCCCCTCCTTACTCACTTCTTCTTCACTGCCGCCTCCGCCTCCAACAAATCAGAATTCAATCTCTTCAACCCCACTCCCCCCGACCTGATGCGCGAATTTTCCACCGACCGCCCCGACAAAACCGAAAGCCCCTACAGCGTCGACGCCGGCCACATGCAAATCGAAATGGATCTCGCCAACTATTCCTACGACCGCCGCAATCCCCAGCATTCTTCCACCCGCGCCCAATCCCTCAGCATCCTCCCCACCAACCTCAAACTAGGCCTCCTCAACAACCTCGACATCCAGCTCGTCTCCGACAACTTCCTCTGGCTCCGCGAAGAAAACCTCGACACCAAACAAGCCGCCGAAACCACCGGCGTCGGCGACACCACCCTCCGCGCCAAGCTCAACCTCTGGGGCAACGACGGCGGCAGATCCGCCTTCGCCCTCATGCCCTTCATCACCTTCCCCACCGCCTCCGCCAATCTCGGTGTGGAAGACACCGAATTCGGCCTCATCCTCCCCCTCGCCCTACAGCTCCCCAAAGACTTCTCCCTCGGCCTCATGACCGAATTCGACTTCGTCCGCGACGATAACAACGACCTGAATTTCATCTGGGTAAACAGCGCCACCCTCAGCCACGACCTCACCAAAAACCTCGGCGCCTACATCGAGCTCTTCACCGCCCTCGACCCCGACCGCACCTCCGCACTCGAACTCACCCTCGACCTCGGCCTCACCTTCGCCATCAACGACAACCTCCAGCTCGACACCGGCCTCAACATCGCCCTCACCCGCGAACCCGACGACTGGAACCCCTTCATCGGCCTCTCCATCCGCTACTAATCGGTGCGCGCCTCTTCTCTTATTCCCTCTCCCGGTACGCCGGGAGAGGGCTAGGGTGAGGGTCTGCTTCTGAATTCTGAATTCTGACTTCTCTCCTCATACCTCCTCCACCAAATATCTTTATCCCCTAAAAAGGGGGTCATCCGTACTTATCTACGCCAGTAGCCAATCAAACCTCCTCCACCAATATCTTCATCGCCGCCGCCGTCCCCAGCGTCAGCGGCGATCGCCCGTCAATCTTCACCGATATCGCATCCGCATGTTCATCCCGCTGATGGACGCTCACCATCACCCCCGGCCGCAATCCCGCCCGATCCAAAAACTGCAAAAACCTCGAATCCTGGTCCACCACCCGCGAAATCCTCACCTTCGCGCTGACATTCGCCTCCGCCAGCGGCACCAATCTCTCCTCGCTCACCTTTCCCTTCGCCGTCGGAATCGGATCCCCGTGCGGGTCCACGCTCGGATGCCCCAGCAGCTTGTCGATCTTCTCCAGCACCTTGTCCGAGATGGCGTGTTCCAATTCCTCCGCCTCATCATGTACTTCCGACCAGTCCAGCCCCAGCACCTTCACCAGAAACAATTCCACCAGCCGATGCCGCCGCAAAACGTGCAGCGCCAACTGCTCTCCCCCCTTGGTCAATTTCGCCCCAAATCTCGGCTCATACGAAACCAGCCCGGAATCCGCCAGCGCCTTCACCATCGACGTCGCCGTCCCCGGCACCACCCCCATCGCCGACGCCAATTTCCCCATCGGCACCAGCTCCTCCGAGCGGTTCTGCTGCTCCAGGTAAAGCTGCTTCAGATAGTTCTCAACGGTAATACTGGCCATGCCTGCCTTTATCGTCGTTTTTGCATCCTATACTTTGGCCAACCATTTGACAAATCTTCGGCGACATGATTTAATTATTTTGACTAATCAAAATCCCCCTTCTACCCGATGAAACACTCGGCAGGAAGTTTCGGAGCACCCATGGACCCCTCGGCCTCCCTCAAACCCACCGACCTCCCCCTCATCCCCGGCCCAAACCCAGGCCATCGCTCCCTCGAAGATGTCCACGGCTCCGTCGCCATCTCCCGTGGCCACTGGTGGCGTCGCCTCCTCTCCTTCTCCGGCCCCGCCTTCATGGTCTCCGTCGGCTACATGGACCCCGGCAACTGGGCCACCGACCTCGCCGCCGGCGCTCGCTTCGGCTATCGCCTCATCTGGGTCATCCTCATCTCCAATTTAATGGCCATCCTGCTCCAGACCCTCTCCGCGCGCCTGGGCATCGTCACCGGCCGCGACCTCGCCCAGGCCTGCCGCGACCACTACCCCCGCCCCATCGTCTGGGCCCTCTGGATCCTCTGCGAAATCGCCATCGCCGCCTGCGATCTCGCCGAAGTCCTCGGCTCCGCCGTCGCCCTCCATCTCCTTTTCCGCATCCCCATCCTCGCTGGCGTCATCATCACCGCCGGCGATGTCATGCTCCTCCTCCTCCTCCAATCCTTTGGCATCCGCAAGATGGAAGCCATCATCCTCACCCTCGTCTTCACCATCGGCGGCTGCTTCGCCATCGAAATGTTCCTCTCCCGCCCCGATTTGGCCGCCATCTTCCATGGCTTCCTCCCCACCATGCTCTCCACCAAAGATGCACCCACCCCCGACACCTCCTCGCTCTTCATCGCCATCGGCATCATCGGCGCCACCGTCATGCCCCACAACCTCTATCTCCACAGCGCCCTCGTCCAATCCCGCGCTGTCGAGCGCACCAAAGCCGGCCTCAAGGAAGCCACCAAGTACAACCTCATCGACTCCGTCGTTGCCCTCAACGCCGCCTTCTTCGTCAACTCCGCCATCCTCATCCTCGCCGCCGCCGCCTTCCATTATCGCGGCCACCTCGGCGTCGCCCGCCTCGAAGAGGCCCACCAACTCCTCCAGCCCCTCCTCGGCCACTCCATCGCCCCCATCGCCTTCGCCGTCGCCCTCCTCGCCGCCGGCCAATCCTCCACCATCACCGGCACCCTTGCCGGCCAGATCGTCATGGAAGGCTTCGTCAGGATGCGCCTCCGCCCCTGGCTCCGCCGACTCATCACCCGCTCGATTGCCATCATCCCCGCCGTCATCGTCATCGTCTGGAAAGGTGATGGCGGCGTCGACGGCCTCCTCATCCTCTCCCAGGTCATCCTCTCTCTCCAGTTGTCGTTCGCCGTCGTCCCGTTGATTCAATTCACCAGCGACCGCCGCAAAATGGGCGACTTCGCCACCCCCACCTGGGGCAAAATCCTCGCCTGGCTCGCCGCCCTCATCATCATCTCCCTCAACCTCAAGCTCGTGCTCGACACCGTCCTCACCGGCATCGAAGAGCGCAACCGCCTCATCATGTTCACACTCCTCCCCGCCGCGCTCCTGATCATTCCCCTCCTCGCCTGGATGATCGCCGAGCCCGCCTACGCCGCCTGGCGTCATCGCCGCCGCGAATTCCGTGAAGGCGCACTCACGCTGCCCACTCCCTCCATGCCCGCCATGGAGAGCACCCTCGACCAGAAATACCGCCGCATCGGCATCGCCCTCGAAGCCACAAAGCAGGATGAAGAGATCCTCACCGGCATCCTCCCACTCGTCCGCGCCAGCGGCGCGGAGGTGGTCATCATCCACATCGTCGAAAGCGCCACCGCCCGCTTCATCGGCACCGACACCGACGACGAGGAAGCCCGCGGCGACGTCGATTACATGCAGCGCGTCGCCGGCGTCGTCCGCGAAACCGGCCTCATCTGCAAAGTCCGCATCGGCGCTGGCGAACCCGAAGACGAAATCGCCAAAATCGCCACCGAGGAACTTCTCGACCTCATCGTCACCGGCTCCCACGGCCACCGCCTCTGGGGCGACCTCTTCCACGGCTCCACGGCCAGCGAATTGCGGCATCGCACGCCGATTCCGGTGCTGACGATCCGCACGGGGCTCAAATGAGGCTAACCTCAACAATTTGACATCTTCCGGCCATCTCGATACCTTCACCTCGTCCTGCCCGAATTTCATATCGCGTTTGCCAGCAGCGGGAATGCGAATTGGAGGTGCTCATGCGCCGCCGCAAAGCATTCACTCTCGTGGAATTGCTGGTGGTGATTGCCATCATCGCGATTCTGATCGCCATTCTGCTGCCGGTGTGCATCAAGCTGCGCCGGCGGGCGCTGGTGCTGGCTTGTCCAATTGCCTACGTGGGCGTGGACCGCAACGTCTACCTTACCGGCCCCAAGGGTGGCTACGAGTTGAAGCTCAACCCACCCGATGTCTTCAGTACCTTCGCTTACGGGACAAACGGCGCGCCGGTAAGCTGGTCTCCGGACGGGCTGCGTCTGGCTTACAACGCGGCCACCCCCGGCGGCAGCGGATTTGTGGCGGTCATAGTGGAGCCCACAACCGACCGCACCTGGCGCTTCCCCAATACCCCCTTCCGTGGATGGGTAGATAATGACACCTTCCTAGGCGGCGATTTTGCACCCAACCTCATTTATTCTCGTCACACGGGACGCATCTATTCATCGGTGAAAATGGATGGATGGCAAATTTACAACATCGCACGAGCCCCTCCCACCTGCGATGCCCCCTTCGCCGCCTACGTCATTGACTCGCCGCAGGGTCACGTGATCGCCTACCTCCGCCGCGACCTCAGCCCCGGACGCGTCATCTGGCGCCTTGCAGATCAGGATGCGTTTTCAGGGAGCCGTAGCGATTACTGGACAGTCCGGTTTGACCCAACCGGTGAATGGGTTGCATGGGTAAACTGTGGCGGTAGTGAAAGTTCAGACCAGGGCTTCAAAGGAGTCCGCGACCATAGCTCGGTACGCCTGCGACCCTTTGGCAATGCCAGCTTCGTTGACTGGACGGATGACGGCAACTTGCTGCTGCGTCCGGACGAGGCCAGCGAGTACAACAACGTCATCTACCCCCCCGGATTCATCGTCGTGAGCAAGGACCGCAAAGTACTTCGACATATCCCAACCACCGTGAAGCCCTTTTCGAATGGCTCTTATCGCAAGTACGGGCATCGGTGACGGCGAGGCGGGTGGGCCGATATCATCGGCATCATGATTTCTGTCGGCATCATCGGCTTCGGCCGCATCGGCGCGGAACACGCCACCTGGCTCTCCCAATGCAAATCAATCCGCGCCGCCGCAATCGCCGACGCCACCCCCGCCCGCCAGCAACTCGCCCAATCTCGCGGCCTGAAAACCTACTCCACCATCCCCGACCTCCTCAACGACAACACAATCGACGCCATCCTCATCTCCACCCCCACCTCCATGCACTTCGACCACGTCCAACTCGCCCTCAACGCCAACAAACACGTCCTCGTCGAAAAACCCATGGCCCTCGACCTCGACCAATCCCGCCGCCTTGCCGATCTCGCCGACCGAAAAAAACTCGTCCTGAGTGTCTTCCACAACCGCCGCTGGGACCTCGACTATCTCACCGTCCAGAAACACATCCGCGAAAACACCTTCGGCAAAATCATCAACATCGAATCCCGCCTCGGCCAATGGCAAAGCAGCGTCGGCCCCGCCGCCCGCGAATATCGCCCCGGCTGGCGCAACGAGGCCGCCTTCGGCGGCGGCGGCCTCTACGACTGGGGCAGCCACTTCATCGATCAACTCTGGCGCTTAATGTGGCCCGCCAAACCCATCAGAGTCTTCGCGCAGCTAAGAGGCAACGTCTGGACTAAAGACTGCGACGACTTCGCCCGAGTCCTCATCGATTTCGACTCCGGCTCCGTCGCCCTCTGCGAGATCAACACCACCACCACCAGACCCCTCCCCCGCTGGCACATCGACGGCGAAAAAGGCTCCGCCGACTCCCCCTTCAGCCTCACCTTCGACACCAGGGAATGGGCCCAGCTCCACCTCACCCCCTCCGACCACTCCCCCCCCAAACTTCTCCAACCCGCATCCCCCGGCCTCTCCGAAAGCGACATCTGGACCCAATTCGCCGCCGCCATCCGCGGCCAATCCCCTCCCGCCGTCCCCATCAAATCCGTTCTCGGCACCATGGCCCTCCTCGACGCCGCCCGCAAAAGCTCCCACCGCGGAACCGCCATCGACGTCAGCGGCATCGACTGGGAACCGTGATCGCCCTACGCAATCTCTCACCGCACCTTCACCGTCCCCATCTCGCCGCCCGCAATCGCTCGGATTTTTCCCCGGCCCTTCGCAACATGATTTACCTCTTCGACGCGCTATGCGCACTGACTCACAACCGCGTAGGGTCCGCTTCAGCGAACGATCCCGTAGGGTGGGCTCTGCCCACCATCCCAGCCGCGTCGCGGCGCAAGACGATAGCCCAGAGCGCAAGCCCTGTGGTTGCTGAACCGCCAGAAGCACAAGCCCCAACAGGGGCGAAAGAATCCCACAATGTCTCTCCGCTTGAATCCTCTCAACCACCCCCGCTACCTGTCCGCCTGTGAGCGGCTGTGTGTACGGGGCACCGGAGCGGCCAGCGAAACCCTTTTCGCGCCAGCCCCTGCGCTTCCTGCAACCCCTCTCATTCCTTCCTCCCCCGCATTGAACAAACTTCCTCCAGCAAGTCACCGCAGGTGACGTTAACTCACCGGATTTCCGGGGGTGCGGGGGGTACTCCCCCCGCGTCTGCGGCATGAGGAAAAAACCAAACGAGCTTCCTCCCTGGAAGCAATTTCCAACTACCAAGCCACATCCCAACTCCCCCTCCAATAAATCCACCCCTTCTAATCGCCCCAACTTTCAGAAAACCGCAATCAAAACTTTTTCCATTTACATACTATGCTTCCCATAGTATCCTCTTTCAAGAGGCAAAAACCATGCGAATCGAACGAGAACTCATGCGCGGCGCCGGACCCGTGGCCGTCATGCAACTCCTCCAATCCGGCGAAAAATACGGCTACCAGCTCGTCAAGCTCCTCGAAAAACAGAGCAAAGGCGTCCTCGCCATGGGCCAGAGCACCCTCTACCCCATGCTCTACAACCTCCAGGCCAAAGGCCTGGTCGCGGCAAGAATGGAAACCGCCGACAACGGCCGCCCCCGCAAATACTACCGCCTCACCGACAAAGGCAAACGCCAACTCATCCGCAACCGCGCCCAATGGGAACAGCTCTCCTCCGCCATGGGCCAATTGGGCGTGATCGGCGGCTGATGCCGCGCCCCGCGAATTTCGGCGAGACTTCTTTCGAAGGAAACGCCATGAGCGACGCCATGCCCGCCAACATCATCCGCAAACTCCGCTACACGCCCCTGCGCGACCTGCTTCGCGGCCATGTCAGCGGCCGCCTCGACGTCAAAACCACCATCGACGCCTCCAACCTGCCCCCACCCGCCAAAGCCCTCATCCACCGCATCGTCAAACGAACCCACCTCTGGCTCTGCGAAAAAATTGAAGTCGCCAATGAGCTCACCGCCCACTTCGCCGACGGCCTCGAAGCCGGCGTAACCCTCTCAGACCTCATCGCCAAATTCGGCCACGAGCGCCACGCCGCCAAACTGATCCGCCGCGCCAAAAAACGCAACCGCCCCCTTCCCTGGCACATCCTCCGCGCCCTCACCTGGCTCATCACCGCCACGCTCGCCCTCTACGCCTTCCTCGCCGCCCGCTTCCTCATCGGCCATCCATCGCCGAAAGTCGATTACGTCCAGGCCCTCAACCGCCCCATTCTCGCCACCCCCGAATCTCAGCGCGCCTGGCCCATCTATCGCCAGGCCATTCTCGGCATGGGTCCTCGAACCTATTCCAAAGAATCCGAAAATCGCCTCATCGAAGTCTTCGACGCCCGCCCCGGCAGCAAACACTGGGACAAAGTCGGCCCCTGGCTCGCCCAACATCAACAGGTCATCGACGTCATCCACCAGGGCGCAGAAAAACCAACCCTCGGCTTCATCCTCGGCAGAAACGGCTCCATCCGCGACGAGGAGCTGTATCCAAAGTTCGGAACCTCTCGCCCATTCGCCCCTTCCCCCTACGAGAACGCTGTAGTAACCGTCCTGCTGCCTCATCTGAGCGATCTCAGGATATTGGCCGACGCCATCGCCACCGACGCCCGCTTCGCCCGCCAGCAAGGCGACGCCGCCCGCCTCATCCGCGACATCAACACGTTACTAAACCTCGCTCATCAGATGCACCGCGACAGCGAATTCGTCGTCGTCGATATGGTGGCGATGAGCTTCTGGCATGTTGCTCTCCTGGCCACCGAGCAGAGCCTGTTGGATGAGAAACTGAAACTCACCGACACCGACCTCCAAAACCTCGCCCACCTCCTCTCCAAACCCAAACTCGCCGCCGACCTCATGAGCTTCGCCGGCGAACGCATCATGGTTCACGACCTGATCCAGCGCTGCTACACCGACGATGGCCACGGCGACGGCCATATGACTCTCGATGGCTATCGATTCCTCAACCAGATCGATCCCGATCAAAGAACAACCAGCCCTCGCGCCAGCGACTTCTGGCCCAACCTCTTCACCGCCGCCGCGACCCCCGCCCTGGCATACTCGCGGCGGGAAGCGCTCGACCGTTACGACCGCCTCATGGACCTCGCCGACGCCAACCTCCGCCTGCCCATACGCAACGCCAACTGGCGCGACTACGAGCAGCGGGTCCTCGAAATGTACACCGACATCGAAAACCTGCGCCGCCCGCGGGTGATTATCCTCTCACCCAATCTCGCCCTCGCTCAGGCCCGCGCCGAGCGCCCCTTGGGAATTCGCGATGGAATCGTCGTCGCCATCGCCCTCGAACTTTACCATCGCCAGCATCGCGACTACCCCACGACTCTCCAAGCCCTCGTCCCCCAATATCTCCCAACCATCCCCGAAGACCGCATCACCGGCGAACCTTTGCACTTTCGCCTCCGCAACGGCCGCCCGCTCAT
>JBGPEF010000096.1:0-13145 GCA_041482675.1 Tepidisphaeraceae bacterium
AGCCGCAGCACCAATGGAAGTTTGACGGCCTTGAGGTTCCTGGGCATCGCGCGTTTGTGCCCACATCTCCCCTGCTTATCCATCGGCCAGAGATACACTGTCTGCTTGCCTTCACGCACATGGTAGCCCAGTTTGCGGATTAGCTTTACGTTTGACCCCACCCGGATCAGGAAGCTGTTGCCCCGGTCTATCAGCCCCTTGAGCAGGTCATAGCCGCTGAACCCCGCGTCGGCCAGCAGCATCGCCTCCGGCGGCAGCTCCTCCAGCATCTCCAGCAGATGGGCCCGTTCACTGGCCCGCGCTCCGTCACGGCGAAAGTCCCAGATCAATCCGCTGGCGACGTGGAAGATCGTCGTGAGGAACTGCTGCGGGCCCGTCTTGCTTTTGCCGGCGGTGCCGAAGGCGGCCTCATTGGCAGCGCTCATCGGACATTCGATCCGCAAGCCGTCCACACCGAAGGCACACCAGCCATCGACCCGCCAGCGATCGCACGACTCGGCCAGAGCACGCACGTGCCGGCGCAACGTCGGAACCAGCAGTGCCAGGTGCCTGGAGGTCTGATGCGCCAGCGTCGCCATGAACCCGGCGTAACTCTCACCGGGCCGCCGCCGGCTGCAATACATCTTCACCACCACTCCGCGGGCACGCTCAAAAGCGTCGCTCAGGAGATCGGCCAGGTCCCAGGTCATCACAATGGCGCAGGTCACCAGCATTCGCGGCACCCAGCGCAGCTTCTGATCGTTGACCACCAGCGCCAGCCCACTGCGTGGCAGGAACTGGCGGATGGCCTCGCGCAGGTCACTGCTGTAGGATGATGGGGATGACACTGCACGCGGGCGAGTGCTCGTGCGGCGGGACATCGTGGCCTCCTGAGTCTTTAGTGGGGCCGACATTCCTGTCCGCCACGCACCGCTGTACTCATCGGTGCATATCGCTCACCCATCTGGACATTTCCCCCCTTTCCCTGCACCATTCCCCTTCCCATGCCGGGCTTCCTCGCTGATCCCAGACAACAGGCCATCGTTTTGCTCTTCGCGGGGGGCCTCGGACTCCTCCTCTCCGTCACCTTCGCCGTCCGCGCCATCGGATTCGAACAAGATGCCATCCCCGGCCGCCGCATCTTCGCCCACTGGCTCCCCATCGTCGCCGCCGTGCTCCTCGCCACCTGCCTCGGCTACGGCGAAATGGCCGTCGCCATCATCTTCGGCACCAGCGTCGCCCTCCTCTCCGTCGTCACCGGCTTCGTCGTCATGGCCGGCCCGCTGATGGAAGTTCCCAACCAGCCCCGCCGCCTCTGGCCATTCCTACCCGTCCTCGCCACCCTCGTCTTCGTCCTCGGCCTGCGCGGCACGCTCGGCCTCTTCGAAATCGTCGCCCTCCTCATCCAGGGCCTGTTGATACTCCTCCTGTGGACCAGCTCCAATCAATCTTCCCCCCAACCTCCGCCGCCGACGACTCGAACCGGTCCCCTGCAAATCTTCGGCCTCCTCGCCGCCCTGGCCCTCGCCGCCGTCGCCGCCTGGGCCGCCACCCGCGGCGCGCAAGCCCTCAGCCAGCGCGACCTCCGCTATCCCAGCCCCGTCATCGCCGCCACGCTCCTCAGCATCGCCCTCGCCCTCCCCATGATCAGCACCGGCGTCCTCACCGCCAGCGAAGGCCGCCCCGCGATCCCCCTCAGCGCGCAAGTCGGCATCGTCGTGCTCAACTTCACTGTCCTTCTCCCCGCCACCATCCTCCTCCGAATTTTTCTGAAATTGATCACCACCGTCCCCACCACCTCCCCCTCCACGATCACGGCCATTCCCCCCTTCCTTTATCCCCGTCTCTCCTGGCGAATCGACGCCGTCGCGCTCCTGATCCTCTCGCTCATTCTTGTCCCCGTCGCCGAAGGCAAATTCCGCCTCGATCGCCGCCTCGGCGGCTGGCTGATCTTCGCTTACTGCGTCTATCTCATGACCGTCCTCCTCGTCGGCGCAAATCTCGCCTGAATTTCGCATTCTGAATTCTGAGTTCTGAATTCTAAATTCTGATCTGCTATCATCCCCCCCATGTCTTCGCCAACGCAATCTGCGCCGGCCGCTTCTCCCGCAATCGAGAAAAAAGCCCCCGAGGGCGAGCTGGTCGACATCATGGCCGGCGCTGCCCGCTGGGAAATAAAAGTCCACGATCACGGCCTCGTCGCCCTCACCGATGTCATGCCCCGCCTCGTCCCCGCCGGCAAAACCGCCGACTTCGCCATCGTCCAGGCCGCCCGCGTCTCCTACGGCGCAGGCACCAAGCAGGTCAACGAAGACCGCGGCCTCATCCGCTACCTCGCCCGCCACCGCCACACCACCCCCTTCGAAATGGTCGAGTTCAAATTCCACCACGTCATGCCCATTTTCGTCGCGCGGCAGTTCATTCGGCATCGCACTGCTAATGTGAATGAATATTCCGCCCGATATTCAGTGGTGAAAGATCGATTCTTTCATCCAGACAAGGATGCCATCCGTAAACAAAGTCTGACCAATCGCCAGGGCGGAACTGAGCCGATGGATGCGCTGACCGCCCAGGAATTCTGCGACTACCTCGACGAGGTCGAGAAGAGCTACGAGCGCTACGAGAATTTCATCGAGCGCGGCGTCGCCCGCGAGATCGCCCGCATTGCCCTGCCGGCCAGTGTTTACACCGAGTGGTACTGGAAGTGCGACCTGCACAACATTTTTCATTTCCTCTCGCTGCGCATGGATGATCACGCCCAGCAGGAAATCCGCGACTACGCCAACGCCATGTTCGCCCTCATCCAGCCCATCGTCCCCATCGCCGCCGAGGCCTTCATCGACTACAACTTCCAGTCCCTCCATCTCACCCGCCTCGAAGTCGAGGCCATCAAAACCGCCAAACCCCTCGCCTCCGAAAACAAGCGCGAAACCGCCGAATGGGAAGAAAAGAAAAAGAAGCTGGGACTCTGATGCCAATTAGCAAAGATGACAACAACGGCCGATCCACCCGGGGCAAACCGCTCGCCCGCGGCAACGGCACCAAAATCCCCGACACCAAGCCCCCCTACGACGGCCAGGATTCCTGGCGAATCTTCCGCATCATGGCCGAGTTCGTCGAAGGCTTCGAAACCATGTCCCGCGTCGGCAACGCCGTCACCATCTTCGGCTCCGCCCGCACCAAACCCGCCGATCCCTATTACAAAGCCGCCGAAGAAACCGCGCGCCTCCTGGCGCATGAAGGTTTCGGCGTTATCACCGGCGGCGGCCCCGGCATCATGGAGGCCGCCAACAAGGGCGCATTCGAAGCCGGCGGCGTCTCCGTCGGCTGCAACATCACTCTCCCCCAGGAACAGGAAGCCAATAAATATCAAACCATCACGCTTGATTTTCACTACTTCTACGCCCGCAAAGTCATGTTCGTGAAATACGCCTCCGCCTTCATCTGCTTCCCCGGCGGCTACGGCACCCTCGACGAATTCTTCGAGATCACCACCCTCATCCAGACTCTGAAAACCGAAGCCTTCCCCGTCATCCTCTACGGCACTCCCTACTGGTCCGGCCTCGTCGACTGGATCCGCGCCCAGCTCATCCCCCATTTCATCGACCCCGAGGACATCGACATCTTCAAGCTCGTTGATTCTCCCCAAGAAGCCGTAAAACTCGTCCGCCAGGGAACCAAAAAACACTGGTGGTCTCCGCTCGATGAAGGCGTCCTCATCGCCGACGCCAAACACGGCGACAAAGGCCCCCTCGAATCCCGCAAAGCCGGCCGAACCGGCGAAGGCACCCGCTACGGCACCCGCCCCCGCCGCCCCGACCACAAACACGCCAAACCCGCCCCCAAAGCCGAGCAATAGTTCCCACCGATCTCCATGTAGGGTGCGGCTTGCCGCACCAATCTTTCCATGATCCTTCCGTAGGTCCGGCTCTCCCGGACTTCGGCGCGACTGGTTGAACCACCCGCACTGAGCTACTACATTAATAAATCCCGTTCCAAGGAGTGCAGCTATGAACCGTCCCCGCTCCCCCATCGTCACCGAAGGTCCCAACCGCGCCCCCCAGCGCGCCTTCTTCAAATCCATGGGCCTCACCGATGAAGACATCGCCAAGCCCTGGGTCGGCGTCGCCAGCACCTGGAACGAAGCCACCCCCTGCAATCTCACTCTCGACCGCCAGGCCAAAGCCGTGAAAGTCGGCGTCAAAGAAGCCGGCGGCACCCCGCGCGAATTCGTCACCATCGCCGTATCCGACGGCATCGCCATGGGCCACGAAGGCATGAAAGCCTCCCTCGTCTCCCGCGAAATTATCGCCGACTCCGTCGAGCTCATGATGCACGCCCATGGCTACGACGCCCTCGTCGGCCTCGCCGGCTGCGACAAATCCCTCCCCGGCATGATGATGGCCATGGCCCGCCTCAATCTCCCCTCCATCTTCCTCTACGGCGGCACCATCATGCCCGGAAATTTCCGCGGCAAAAAAGTCACCATCCAGGATGTCTACGAAGCCGTCGGCGCCCACGCCGCCGGAAAAATGTCCGATGCCGACCTCTACGAAATGGAATGCAACGCCTGCCCCTCCGCCGGCTCCTGCGGCGGCCAATTCACCGCCAACACCATGGCCACCGTCGCCGAAGCCATCGGCCTCGCCCTCCCCATGTCCGGCTCGCCTCCCGCCATCGATCTCGAGCGCGACAAATTCGCCGTCCAGTGCGGCCATCAGGTGATGAAGCTCCTCGAGATGAACCTCAAGCCGCGCGACATCCTCACCCCCAAAGCTTTCGAAAACGCCATCGCCGCCGTCGCCTGCACCGGCGGCTCCACCAACGCCGCCCTCCATCTCCCCGCCATCGCCCACGAATGCGGCCTCAAACTCTCCCTCGACGAAATCGACCGCGTCGCCCGCAAAACCCCCATCATCGCCGACCTCAAACCCTTCGGCCGCTACACCGCCTTCGAAGTCTTCGAAGCCGGCGGCATCCCCGCGATTCTGAAAATGCTCCTCGACGCCAACCTCCTCCACGGCGACTGCATCACCGTCACCGGCAAAACCCTCAAAGAAAATCTCCAGGGCGTCACCCTCAAACCCGACCAGCAAGTCATCGTCCCCGTGAGTAAAGCCTTCGAAAAATCCGGCGGCCTCCACATCCTCCGCGGCAACCTCGCCCCCGAAGGCGGTGTGATCAAAACCGCCGGCGTCAAAAAACTCTCCCACCGCGGCCCCGCCAAATGCTTCAACTCCGAAGAAGACTGCATGGCCGCCGTGACCGCCCGTCAAATCCAAAAGGGCGACTCCGTCATCATCCGCTACGAAGGCCCCCGCGGCGGCCCCGGCATGCGCGAAATGCTCGGCGTCACCGCCGCCATCGTCGGCCAGGGCCTCGGCTACGACGTCTGCCTCCTCACCGACGGCCGATTCTCCGGTGCCACCCGCGGCCTCATGGTCGGCCACATCGGCCCCGAAGCCTTCAACGGCGGCCCCATCGCATTGGTCCGCGACGGCGACATGATCTCCATCGACGCCGAAAAAGGAACCATCAACATCGAACTCAGCGAAGGCGAACTCTCCAAGCGCCGCGCCGAATGGAAACAACCCCCCCCGCGCTACCCCCGCGGCGTCCTCGCCAAATACTCCAAACTAGTCGGCCCCGCCTGCTTCGGCGCGGTCACGCACTAACTGTGGCACGGGCGTCCCGCCCGTGTTCCCCAACACGTACCACGGGCGTCCCGCCCGTGCTCCGCTTAACGTGGCATGGGCGCCCCGCCCATGTCTTCTCCTCCGTGTGGCATGGGCAGCGTACTCGATGCCCGTGCTGATCAAGATGTAGGTCCGGCTGTGCCGGACGTCCCCCTCCGTCCCAGTTTCATTCCTCCGCGCCACATCTCAGTCGCAGTCACGCCGGACTGATTGGAAATCTCTGCGCTCGTTGGTAAGTGATTACCAGTCGCGAATACATCTCGTATGGACTTGCACGGGCAGATGGGTGGCACTGGGCAATCCAAAGGATGTTCTCGTGCCACCGCCAGGCTCCTGGCTGTGCGTCACGAGGGAAACCGGTTACGAACTCATGTATGAATCTGAACGTCCCGCAGCAAATGACGACCGTGGGCGACATCAAGTTGATCTGCTCCATCATTAATCGCCGAGAGCGCCGCGTATGGTTCCTAATCTCTAACTCAGTGCTTTGCCCTCCACCTGGTGTCTTTTTCAAGTTGATTATCGCCGAACGAAGCAGTGCTCTATAGCTGTTTTGATCACGGTCGGCCTCGCCAAAGGAATGGCGCGTATCTGCCATCGCGTTATGCAGCCCGTAGGCCCAGCGGCCGAGGTTCTTCTCGAACGTTCTCCGGTGGCCACTGAACACCGCGGGCTTCCGAAACAGCCTGCGCAGATCGTGGCCGCAATGTCTCAGGATCTCGCCCCTGTCGTTGGGCTCTTTGGCCAAGAAAAGGATTCGTGGATTGCTGCTCTGCCATTCCCTTTCCCCGCCGATAATTCCGTCTCGCACAAACTTGCAGCCATCGCTGGCGAGTTCTGCTCGCCACCGATTGAAGAGCAAATGCAAACGTCGAGAATAATCTGACGGGCCTTTCACGACGGAGAGTATACGTGGCAGATTTGTCCGGCACAGCCGGACCTACTTGCGAACTTTTTCCCATTGCCTCTCTAACCGCTTAACCGACACCGGAATCGACGTCTTCAACTCCTGCGCAAACAACGACACCCGCAACTCCTCAATCATCCACCGATAAATCTCCAGCTCCGGGTCATGCACATGCATCTCCCGATGCCGCTTCACCCTCTCCAAATATCCCTGCCACAACGGCCCAACCTCCGCCAACTTCTCGCCGTCGCGCCCCGGCTTCCCCAGCCTCACCTCAATCGCCTTCAAAAATCTCGGATAGTGAATCAACCACTGATCCGGCGTCGTCGTCATAAAATGCCCCGGCATGAGATGCCCCAACTGCTCCCTCACATCCTTCACCATCGCCCCCGCCGGCAACTTCCCCAGCGTCAGCGCCACCCTCTGATACGCCCCCAAAATCTTCCCCGCCAATTCCCCCACCTCGCGTCCAACTTCTAACAATCTGTGCCGACGGCCAGCCGTTTTCCTCAGCTCATACTCCATCGCCGTCCTTACATTCCCATCAAACAAAAACGCCCGGTTGATCGTCTCCCCCACCAGATCATCCTTCAACTGCTGACACGGCCCCAGCGTCGCGTAATGCAAACACATCTGCTCAATATCCGGCAGGTTGTTCGCCAGATACTTAATCTCATCCCGCAACTCCACCGTCAGCAGCCGCCGCAACCCCGCAATATGCGAAGCTCTGGCCTCCTCCGCCGAATCAAATAATCTCAACGAAACCTTCCCCTCCTTCTCCGCCAGCGCGGGATATGCCGTCAATTTCATCCCATGTCGCATCACCTCCACCGTGGCCGGCAAATCCCCAAAATCCCACGCCACCACTTCCTCGCGCGTGTATTTCGGATGCACAATCTCCGAAAACGTCGATCGCACCTGCACACCGAGTTGCCTCCGCAGCGCATCCAGATCGCGGCCCATCGCAATCTGCTTCCCCCCCGCATCCACAATCCGAAAATTCATGTGCAAATGATCCAGCAGCGACGCCGGATCAAACGCATCCCGCGGAACTGAGATCCCCTTCTGCTTCCCCAGAAAAATCCCCAGCGCATCCAGCAACGACCCATCCCCACCCTTCAACACCGCAATCGCCCCCTCCGCAAAATCCGGCGCGGGCACAAAATTCACCCTTAAATCCTTCGGCAACGATTTAATCAGCGCCGTCAGTTTCTCTTTCAACAACCCCGGCACCAGCCACTCAAACCGCTCCGCCGGAATCTGATTCAAAATCGGCAGCGGAATCGTCGCCGTCACCCCATCGGCCGGATGTCCCGGCTCCAAGTGATATTCCAACGGGATCCGCTGCGTCCCCATCACCATCGCATCCGGAAACATTTCCTGCGTCACAGCGCTCGCGCTATGCGCCATCAAATCCCGCCGATTCATGAACAGGATCTTCGAATCGTGCCGCTCAACCTGTTTCCTCCATCGCTCAAAAAGCGGCCCGTTATAAATCCCCGCCGGAATCCGCGCATCATAAAAGTCATACCGCGCCTGTGGACTCACCAGCACATCCCGCTGCCTGCTTTTGGCCTCCAGCTTCTCAATCTCATCAATCAGCCGCGCATTCTGCCGGAAAAATGGCGCATTCGCGGCCGCCGGATACTCCCCCTGCACCAGCGCGTGCGTGATAAAAATCTCCCGCGAAATCTTCGGATCGATCGGCCCATAATGCACCGACCGCTGCGGAATCAGCACCAGCCCATAAAGTGAAACCTTCTCATACGCCACCACGTGCGCTGTGTGCTCGTTCCAATGCGGCTCAAAGTAAGTTCGCTTCAGTAAATGCTCCCCCAATCTCTCCACCCACTCCGGCTGAATCCGCGCCACTGTCCGCGCATACACCTTCGTCGTCTCGACAATTTCCCCCGCCATCACCCACGGCGGCGCAACTTTGAAAAGCGATGATCCCGGAAAGATGTGAAACCGGGTTCCCCGCGCCCCGTTGTACTCGTGCGGATCGTTCTTCGCCTCCTTGTGCCCAATATTCGACAGCAACCCGCTCAACACAGCGCGGTGGATCGCGTCGTAGCGGCTAGCGCCCTCTCCTTTTGGGCTGCGACCGGACATAACCTCATTTAAGACCAACCTCCCCTTTGCGACAAGCCCAGCCGTCTCTCACCTCCAACGAAAATGACGCAAAAATGACGCCGTTAGGATCTTGTAAGGAATATCGGAAGATTGTGTTAAGTCATTGATAATGCTTCATATATAGCAGAGTAAATTGCGGTTTTATTGCGAAAAATGAAAATTTTCACGGCCTCCAAGCGTTCTAAGCAGTATATAGTTGTAATCGAATTGTAATCTATCTCCCTGCCCGCCCGTTCGCTGTGAATGAGCCGCCGTAAGTTGAGGGATGATCTGAAGATGCCCACAAACGATTGCACGCCCGCCGAGTTTGAGAAGCAATCGGCGATACTTTTAGGCTGTAACGAACTTCTCCCCTATCATCCGCGCGCGCTGGTCGAATTGTGCGCTGCGCTCATCGACAAAATCGCCCTCATCGGCATCGTCGAGAGCGAAGAACAGCGCAAACTCCTCATCACCCTCCTCTGCGACTGGGGCCTCCCCGCTCATCTGCTCCATTTCATCTCCCTCCCGGTCAAAGGTATGTGGGTCCGCGATTACGGCCCCTGCTTCGTCCGCCGCAAAGACGGCTCGATCACCATTCTCGACGCCGAATACCTGGAGACCGACCGTCCCGAGGATGACAAAGCCCCCAGCGAGTTGGCCTCGCTGCTGCGTCTCCCCGTCTCCCAGGTCCCCCTCATCTGCGAAGGTGGCAACATCCTCAGCAACGGCCACGGCGTGTGCCTCACCACCACCTCCCTCGTCGCCCGCAACGCCTCCCGCGGCTACAGCATGAGCGCCATCAACGAGATCCTCGCCAAATATTACGGCTTCCGCCAAATATGTGTCCTCAAGCCCCTCCTCTCCGAGCCCACCGGCCACATCGACATGTTCGCCACCTTCGTCGCCCCCAACATCGTCGTCGTCGGCGAATATGATCCCAGGATCGATCCCGTCAACGCCGACATCCTCGACGAGAACGCGCGAATGCTCGCCGGCGCCCGCACCTCCTTCGGCCCGCTCCGCGTCGTCCGCATCCCCATGCCCTCCAACCATGGCGGCCTCTGGAAAACTTTCACCAACGTCATCTTCGCCAACGGCACGCTCATCATGCCCACCTACGGCGCCGCCGATACCGAAGCCGAAAAAATCGCCATGGAAACCTTCGCCCGCCTCCTCCCCGCCTGGGAAGTCGTCGGTGTCGACGCCACCTCCGTCATCAAACAGCGCGGCTCCCTCCGCTGTGTCTCCATCAACATCCCCTGGCTCGAACACGTTTTCCCCGCCCCCTCCGAATACAAACCCACCCGCCTCCTTAAAGAATCCGTCGTCGCCGCCTGAATCAACTCAGCACTCAGCACTCAGTACTCAGCACTCAGTACTCAGCACTCTTATTACCCCGCACTCGCCCAATTCACCTCCGCCCCCTTCGCCGCCCTCCTGAACCCAATCGCCAGATAAATCAGAATCCCCACCGAAATCGGCACATACAGCCACGCCAGAATCTCCCCCACTCCCAAAAACTGAAATCCCAGATACAGCCCCCAAAACGGAAACGCCTGCACAAACTTCAGCAGCGGAATCAGCAGCAGCCACCCCATCACCTTCGCCAGCTTATGGCTCCCCAGCCGATGCGCCAGCTTCCGCAAATAAAGCAGCGTCGCCGCCGCCCCGATCACGAGCACAATCTGCACCCCTCCCAAAAACCACCCCCACCTCAGCAGCGCTGATCTTCCCAACGCCGCATACCCCAGGATGAACAATCCCACCAATCCCCCCAACACCGCCGACCCCAGCAAAAACCACCGATACCCTTTCAACCGATCCGGATACCGCTTCTCCGGAATGCTCAGCAAAACCATCCCCACATTCAGCGTCACCAGATACACCCCCGTCACCCAGGCCGTCACCGCCGATCCCCACATCCACGGCATCACCAGCAACACCCCCATCAAAATCCCCACCCCCAGTCCCACCGCCATCACCAGCGCCCCCGTCGCAATCTGCCTCAGCCATTCCGGCCTGCTCCAATCCAGCGAATCGTTCTGGTTCAACGACACCCAAACCGACAGCCCGCACTCCGGACAATTCCTCGCATCCATGATCTTCCGCAAGCTATACCCACAGCGCAGGCATGGCTTCTCACGGGCCTTCGGATCGCTTTTGATCAAAACCAGTGGCATGGGATGTTTACGCCGAATATATCGGCATACCCCCTTTCCCTCCCACTCCGCCTTTCGCCAACTCCCCCAGACCCACCCCCAAACCACCTCCATGCCGCATCATCATCTTTTCATCATCTTCTTTAACCTACAGCACTTAGGCCGCCCGCCCGGGTGGTCAGAAGTATTAAAATTGTGTTGCAGCCAACCCTCCTCGTGGTATTCTGCGTAGTAGTACCAATATGCAGTGCGGGCGGCTGGGTGCGTGTACTGAGGGTCGCACCGGCAATCCGCAGGAGGCGATGGAAAAGAGCGCGATGGAGAGACTGGGGGGCCCGCACGGTGGTTTTTTCTTCATCCGGCGAGCGTCAATGTTTGACGCCTGATCGGCGCCTTGGCGATCACGCACCCGCGTGCTTCGCAGTGTGATCTGCATTACGTGTTTTTTTCAACCTGCTGCCAACTCTTTTTTTGGCCGCGCGGGCGCGTTGTTGTTACCGCACTTGAGGGACCTCGATGGATCATTGGCAATCGCACAAGCGCAGTTGGCAAACCCGAAATAAACTCAAAAAAGCCGCCGCTCAAATTCACCTCGGTATCCAACAGGGCCTTGAGGCCCTCGAAGCGCGCCAGCTCCTCGCCGCCGACGTCATCATCTCCGAGATCATGTTCCATCCCTCCAGCGGCGATGACGGCCAGGAATACATCGAACTCCTCAACAACGGCGACGCCACCGCCGATCTCACCAACTGGAAATTCGACCAGGGCATCACCTACACCTTCACCGGCGGCACACTCGACCCCGGCCAATTCCTCGTCGTCGCCGCCGACCTCGCCAAATTCACCGCCAAATATCCCTCCGTCAGCAACGTGGTGGGGGGGTGGACCGGCACACTCAGCAACAGCGGCGAGCAAATTGAACTGGTGGACAGCCTCGGCGCAACCGTCGATCAGGTCACCTACGCCGACGATGGCAACTGGGGCGTCCGCGAGCGCGGCCGCGGCATCGATGTCGTTGGCGGCATCACCAATTCCGGCACCACCGCCACCGTCACGCTTTTCAACCACGGCTACACCGACGGCGATACCGTGCAGATCTTCGGCGCTAACCAGTCGCAATACAACGGCGCCTTCGTCATCAGTGGCGTCACCAACACCACCTTTGATTACACCATGGCCTCCGATCCGGGTGTGCCGGCCAGCGGATTGATCCTCTCCCGCTACCTGGTGGATCACGGCCACTCCGGCTGGCACTGGGTTTCCTTCGCCGATGGCCTCGGAAAATCCCTCGAGCTTCGCAATCCCACCCTCAGCAACAACGACGGCCAAAACTGGGGCGCAAGCAATCCCAACCAGGGCACCCCCGGCGCTGCCAACTCCATCGCCAGCTCCAACATCGCCCCCCTCATCACCAACGTCTCGCAAACCCCGCTCATCCCCAAATCCACCGACCTCGTCACCGTCTCCTTCGAGATGAAGGACGAATCTGCCACCGGCAACAGCGCCGTCCTTCACTGGCGCGTCGATGGCCCGGGGTCGTTCACTTCCGTCGTCATGCACGATGACGGCCTCAACGGCGACGCTCTCGCCGGCGACAACACCTGGACCGGTCAAATCCCCGCCCAGCTCAACAACGTCGTCGTCGAGTACTACATCTCCACCAGCGACGGCATCAACACCCGCACCTACCCCGCCCCCGCTTTTAACAACGGCAGCTTTGTCCAGAGCGCCAATCGCCTCTATCAAGTGGACAACACCATCTACGCCGGCCCCCAGATGTACTTCAAATTCATCATGACTGAGGCCGAGCGCGCCGAGCTGGAAACGATGCAGAACGGCAGGCCTGCCGCCGACAGCAACGCCGAGATGAACGGCGCCTTCATCGCCTCCGGCCCCGACGGCACCGAAGCCCGTTACAACATCGGCATCCGCAATCGCGGCGGCGGCAGCCGCGTCGCCACCGTCTCCAACTATCACATCAACCTCCAGGACGATCATCCCTGGAACGGAATCACCTCGCTGAACTTCAACGGCGAATACTCGATGGAAGACATCGCCGGCAGCGCTGTCATGCGCGCGGCCGGTTTGCCCGTGCAAAACGTCGTCCCCGCCCAGGTCCGCGTCAACAACGCCAACCTCGCCAGCAACGCCATCAACATGTTCGGCTCTTATTCCTGGCTCGAGAGCGAAGATGGCGACATGGTCAACAACCACTTCCCCCTCGACAAAAATGGCAATTACTATCGCGGAGTCGATCCCGGCCACAACGCCACCCTCGCCTATCTCGGC
>JBGPEF010000097.1:0-13134 GCA_041482675.1 Tepidisphaeraceae bacterium
CTTCCAACATGGCCCGTTGCTCCAGAACCGTCGGCAGCACCGCCTGGGCCATCTGCTCGACCTGATTCTCCCAATCAATGAACTTCGCCCCCTTGAGCGGATTGGATAAAACCGCCGGGATCAACCGGTCAAACGACGACATGAACGACTTGATCGCCGCCTCACGAGCCTGTTGACGGGTTACACGCGCTGCCATGGCTTCCTCCTTGAAGCAACTACCCCCACCAAACAGTTTACCTCACCTACGCCCGGCCTAAAGTGTCATGCACCCAACTTAATTCTTGTAATGACTCAGGCATTGTTGTTCGTTGCTTGAGGCCTTCCTTCCGGTCCCGCCACTTCTTCGACGCCTCCGGATCGTTGCTTTGGACTCCGTTTTTATCGGTTGAGGACGCATTGCTTTTGTGACAACTGCGGTCGTGGATGACCTTCGTCATCCATGGGCGCAAGCCATCTTCGTTTGCAGAAGGGACGTGGCTATGTTTGTTTGGCTTACATCTTTATCGCGCATGGGTCGGAGAGATTCGGTTTTGAGGAGGGCATTTCTTCGTGTGGTTCAGAAGGCGAGTTCTCCGGTGATGGAGCAGATGGAGCGACGGTTGTTTCTCGATTCATGCAGCTTCAATTCACCCAACACCGGAGACATAAGCTATACAGGGACTTCGGGGAACGACTCAATTGTCATATCGGTGGACGTGAACAACCACGTCGTCATTAGTAGGGATAGCGGCGTTTTCACCTGCGATGAGCCAGTTGCTTCACTAGGAAATATTACGATCAATGGCAGCGATGGCAACGACACGATCGATGTTTCAGGCTCTCCAATAGGCGTGACGATCCTAGGCGGCGCGGGAGGAGATATTATTACCGGCAGCGGGTATGGTGACACTATCGATGGTGGCAGTGGTGGTGACAATATTGTCGGCGGCAATGGCGACGACACGATCATGGGCGGCGCGGGCGACGACACACTTAACGGAAACGGTCACGATGCCGGGGGCGATTGGGTCAGTTATGCGGATAAAGCCACTAACAATCCGGTCACGCTCAATCTTTCGACTACCGTCGCTACTGCTACTGGCGAAACTGACTCGGCGACGGGCTTTGAAAACGCCATAGGCGGTGCAGGCGGCGACACGATAACGGGCACCACGACCGCTAACAATATCCTCGGCGGCGACGGAAACGACACCGTCCTCGCCGGCACCGGCAACGACACTGTGAACGGGCAGAATGATAACGACAGCCTTTCGGGCGAGGGCGGCGCTGACAACCTCGTCGGCAGCGACGGCAACGACACCCTCCTCGGCGGCGACGGCGATGACACGCTCAGCGGCGGCGCCAACACAGATTCCCTGAGCGGCGGCAATCAGAACGACACGTTCGACTGCGGAAACGCAGCCGATGGCGTAGACAGCATGTTCGGCGGCTCGGGCACGGACACAGCCGATTATCAATTGCGGAGCAACAGCGTCATCGTGTATATCGACAGCTCGGCCAACGATGGCGAGAGCGGCGAGGGAGACTATGTCTCCAGCGACGTGGAAACTTTGAAAGGCGGTTCTGGCAATGATCTTTTCATGGGTGGAAACGACAGCCTCACCAGCGCGAACAATGAGTTCTGGGGGTACGGCGGGGCCGATTCGCTGAGCGGCGGGCTTTCGAGTGACACGCTGCACGGCGGCGTCGGCAACGACACCCTCCGCGGCGATGACGGCTCCGACACGCTCAGCGGTGACGAGGACGATGATTTTATTTACGGCGGCGATGGCGATGATCGCCTCCTGGGCGGCACCGGCCACGACAGCCTCCAGGGCGAAAATGGGAATGATGCCTTGGCCGGGAACGACGGGTTAAGCGACGACTTCACGTCGGATAGGCTGGATGGCGGCGCCGGGACGGATACTAACCTGTTCGCCGAGACGGGAGATACTGTCCTGAATATGTGAGGCGCGCTGCGGCAGAGTCGATGCGGAGTTGAGGCCCGGTGAACGCCGGGGCTTTTGCTGGAGGTGTTCGGTCGTGAGGCCTTTACCTGGCCGGCTGGGTCAGGGGCTTCCTGGGAACAATCGGCCTCCTGTTAATCGCATCGATCGCATCCAGCACCTCATTCCCCAGACGCGCCCGTTCCCTCGTCAACACACCCTGGAGCGCAGGGATCGCCTTCTGCCGCGTGCCCCACAGCTTCAGGATCTTGATCGCCTCCCGCTGAATATCCGTCCGCTCATGCACGAGCAAATCAATCACCGCATCCTCGGCCACCGGCCCCATGTCGGCCAGCGACTGCATCGCCACCGGATAATCCACCGACGCCCACCGCGCCACCGCCGCCGCGCCACGCGGGTCTTTCAATGCCCCCAGCGCCATCTCCGCCAATTGCCGCCGCGCGGGATGAATCTTCTCCCCCAGCAACTCCATGAACGCCGGCGCTGTGTCCCTGGTCCCCCAGATCGGCAGCGCCTTCTGTGCCGCCTCGCGCACCAGCAGATCGTCACTCATCGCACTCCGCACCAGCGCCTTGGCCACCTGGTCCTGATGCTTGTCCGGTTTCAGCTCCGCCAGCCGCTCCAATCCGGCCCGCTGCCGCGAGGTGATCTCCGATTCCATATCAACGATCGACTCCATCGACGGCGTAAAATCATCGGGGGCGATCTTGCGCCAGGCATCCTTTGCCGTCGCCGCCAGCCGGGCATCATTGTCCACGGCCGCATCATGCAGCGCGGGAATGCACTCCTTGGTTCCGATCGTTCCCAGCACCTCCGCCGCCGCCAGGCGCATCTCCGTGTTGCCCGTCTTCAACAGCGAGAGCACCGGCTTCTCCGCTCCTGACCCAAACGCCTCCAGCGCCGCCATCGCCGCGGTGCGGTCATAGATCAGCCGCGTCATGATCGCATCCAGCGTCCGCGGGTCCTTGAGCTTGCCAAGCGTCAGCACCGCCGCGCATCGCACCCCCAGGTCCGGATCATCCAGCAATCCCAGCAGCAATCCGGGTGTATTTGGGCCTCCATAAGTGGCCAATTCCCGGCACGCCAGCTCGCGCTGCCGCGCGTTGTCGCTCTTGAGCGACAATTCAAACGCCCGCGTAATCGCCGGCTTCTGCGAGGCATCAAACGCGGCCAGCGCCTCCCGCGCCAGCGTCCCATCGTCCGACATCCGCGCCACGATGGCCGGCAGCGCCTTGGTATCCTTCAATTTCGCCAAAAGTTGATACACATCCCCGCGGACTTCTTCCTCTTCATCCTTCAGGAGCGGCGTCAGCACGCCGGTTGTGTGATCGTCGATGTAGAGCGCCACCCCTTTGATCGCCAGCCGACGCATCTGCGGGTGCTCATCGTTCAGTCGGCCCTCAAACACCCGCGCCACCTCTTCCTTCCTGCCGGCCGGCGTGTTTGCAATCAGATAATTCGCCGACTTGAATCGAACCCGCGCATCCGCGTGCCCCAGGTAATTCACATACCAGTTCACCGGATCGATCCCCTCCGCGGGGCCTTTGAGGATCAGCATCACCTCGCTGGTCGGCGCATCTCCCGGCGCGGGCTTGACGCGATTCCCATCATTGCCCGACTTCATCGGCCTCGGCGCATCGCGCCTGGGCGTGTCATCTGCGCGCGTCAGATGATCATCCAGGTCAATCGGCCGGAGATTGGAATAGACTGCAAATGCAATAAGCCCCGCCGCCGCCGCCACCGCGGCCCGGGTGAAGCGCATGCGCTTCGCGAACAGCCCGGCCGACAAAATCGCCAGGGCCAATCCGGCATACGCGATATAAATCCCCGGCCTCACCAGCAGCGGCACTTTCAAGCCGATCAGCGGCACGAAGCACAGAAGCACTCCCAGGATGGCCAGCTTGCGCAGCGCCCGATCCTCGGGCTTCCAATTCGCCTTCCCAAACAACTTCGACCAGAGGGTTGTGCTGCCTTCCCCCGCTTCATCCCAATCACCCGACCCGTCGCCGCCGCGCTCGCCGGTGGCCGCATTGAATCCACAATTCAGACAAATGACCGCCCCAACCTTCATGGGCCCGCCGCATCCCGTACACCTGCGATTTTGTCCCGCCGCCTGCTCAGCGCGGAACTTTTTCATCACCTCATTGTCGGCCGGCATCGAGAAAATCGGCCGCTCCGACGGACCGGGAATCTCCAAGTCCGGTTCCGCCGGCGTCACATCCGTATCGGCCAGTTTCCCCGAACCGCGCCTGCCGCGCGGAATAGTCGGCTCCTGATCCAGCCGCGGCTCCGGCGAATCGTCCGAGATGGCCGGTGCGTCGGCCGTATCGGCAAGGTTGTCATAGTCCGCCACCCTGGGCTTGCTCATGAACAGCGGATCTTCATCGGCAAAACCGATGTCGCGATCCGCCGGCTGGCGCTCCACTTTTTTCGATGCCGACTGTGGCGTCCGCTGCGGCGCTGGCTTGGGGGCCTGCGGCACGCCTGGCGGTTGGGGAGCGGGCATGTCGGTCATCGCCTGCGGATCGAATCTCGGATCGAATCGCACCACCTGTTTGGGCACCGGCGGCGGGGCAGCTTTGGGGGGGGCGGCCTTGGGAGGCGCGGGCCGCTTCACCTGCGGCGGAGTGTCGGCGGGAATCTCCTGTGCAAATTTAGACTCCCCCGGCGCATCCGGCAGCGCATCCTCGCCAGTCTGCTCCAGCCCGTCCGGCACGCTGACCGGACTGCCGCAGTTGCTACAGCGCACGCGCTTGCCCGCAAGGTCGGCCTTGACCCGATAGCGCTTTTGACATTGTTCGCAATGTATCTCTATGGACATCGTGGCCCCGATCCACTTACTTCGGACTTGTTGCCGCATTCTGGTTAAATTCCCCGTAAAGACAAGCCTTTAGTACGGAACCAGGCGCCTGCCGTTCGAGTTCTAGGCCCTACGACTAGATTTAGACGTCGTGGGACGTCACAAGTCGCAAAATCTTCCCCTTTTTGCATCCCCCGACCGCTGGGCTGTAGCCTAGGGCGATGCACCTGGATGTGCGCACAATCCTGCTTCTTCGCCATCCCGACCGCCGCCAGCTCTTGTTGCTCCGCCGTGCCCCTGACAAAAAGCTCTTTCCCAACCTGATTACGGGCATCGGCGGTTCGGTCGAGCTGGGCGGCGGCGAGGGGAACGATCTCGAGTCCTCGGTGCTCCGCGAACTCGAGGAAGAGACGCGGATTCATCGGACCGTCATCTCCGACCTGCGGCTGCGGCTGTCAACCGTGCTCAGCCGTGATTATGCCCAGGTTATCCTCATTTGGTACAGCGCAAATTTGGCCAAAATCCCCTCCGATCTCTCCTGCACGGAAGGTGAGCTGGCCTTTTTCCCTGCGCAGAATCTGCCGCTGGAACTGATGGTGCCCACGGCCCGGGAAGCCATCCCCTTTGTCGCATCCTTGCCCGATGATGACACCCACACTTACAACGGCATTTATGATCCGACAACCCTCCGCTTGATCACCAACCGCACCTCCCGTCCTCCTAACCAAGCAACCCCCAGGGTGTCCAATTCCTGACGGTTGTGCATCCGGTCGTTCCGATGCCGGCCAAAAACACTCGAAGCAGTAAAAGGCCACCAAAAGCCATTAGGAGAAATGCCATGAAAACCACCCCCGGAATCGTTGCGCGATCAAGTAAGCGTTGGGCCACCCTTTTCCTGGCCGGCGCGGCCGCAGTCGCCGCCCTTGGCGCGGGACCTTCCCTCGCCCAGGCGGATCGTTATGACCGCGACCATGACCGCGACCATGGCCGCGACACCAGCCGCTTCCGCGATGGACGCGTTGATGTCCGCTATGACGATCGACGCGACCGCGTGGAGGACCGCCGGGTTTGGGTCGAGCCGGTCTATCAGACCGTCTGCGAAAAAGTCTGGTGCGAGCCGGTCTATCAGACCGTCTGCGAAAAAGTCTGGTGCCCCGACCGCTTTGAAGTGCGCGACTTTGTCACCATCGAGCGCGGCCGGCGCGTCATCCGCCACGAGCGCGTGCTCGTCGAGCGCGGCCACTACGTGGACCAGGAGCGCCAGGTCATCGTGACGCCCGGCCACTGGGACAACATTGAACGCCGCGTCTGCGTCACCCCCGGCCACTGGGAAACCGTCGCCGTCCGGCACGACCGAATCGAGCCGCGCTGGAACCTGGGCGTCTCATTGAATTTCTAAATATTAACCCTCACACCCACTTCCCCTCTCCCGGTGCGCCGGGAGAGGGCAGGGTGAGGGTTTCTTCTCAATTGAAATGACCCAACAACATCGCCATCTTCTGAATCTGATACTCATCGCCCTTAAACCAGGGCAGATCGAGAAATCGTTCCAGCTCCTGCCCATCGCGATTCAGAATCATCGCCTTCGCCCCAAATCCATCGACCGCAGTGTCTGGAAAACCGAAGGGCGCTTCATTCCGCCAGAATAGTTCCACATTCCACGCCAGCCGCTCGAAATCACCACGAGCAATGTCAGAATCCACGCCCGCATATCGACCCCCTCTGCGCTTTCTCTTACAATCCCGCGTCACGAAAGGGCACACGTGCGACGCTACTCACGAATCCGGGCACTGATTCTCTCGCTCTTCTCACCCGATCTCTACCGCGATGTCGCCGCCAACTGGCGCGGCGTCGGGTTTCTTTATCTGCTGCTGATTCTCACCCTCACCTGGATTCCCGTCATCTACAAGATGCAGGTGGGATTCAAGGATTACGCTCAAACTGAATTTCCCACGGTCATCCGGGATTTCCCTCCCATCACCATCACCAAGGGCGTCGTCTCCTCTCCCGTCCCGCAACCCCACTACCTGCGCGAGCCCAATTCCGGCAAAACTATCTTCATCCTCGACACCACCGGCCAGATCACGCAGCTTCCCCCGGGCAACGATTCCATGATCCTGCTCACCAAAACCGAGCTTATTTACCGCAATCAGGGCCAAACCCGCATCTTCGAGTTTTCCAAAGACCTCAATTACTTCATCGACCGCGCAAAGCTTCAGGGCTGGATGGACTGGGCCGCCAAATGGTTCGCCCTCTTGTTCTTTCCCTTCCTGCTCTTCTCCTTCATCTTCCGCATCATCACCACACTCATTTACGCCGTCGTCGGCCTGATCTTCAATTCCATCTACCAGAAAAATCTCCCCTTCGGCGCGCTCATGCGCCTGGCCGCCGTCTCCACTTCCGCCGTCATTTATATTGACACCGTATTCGATCTCACCGGCCACACCCCGCGTTTCTGGACCCTCCTCGGCTTCGCCCTCACCTGCGTCTACGTCTCATTCGCTGTCCGATGGGCCGATGCTCGCGCCCTCCCACCTTCCCCATACGCTCCCATTCCTTATCCCCCTGGCCCCTATGCAGCGCCTCCCGCGCCTTACCCGCCTCCTCTTCCACCCCGCCCCTGATCATTCCTCAAACACAAAGAACATCTGTCCATCCGGCCCCGCCAGGGCTGCATTGGCCACTTTTCCCGCCGATTTCTTCTGCTCGTTGCTGAATTTGAATCCCATTCCCTTCAACTTCTCGATCCTCTCCGCCGAATCCTTCGAAAAATACGTGATGGTCGTTTTGCTGAACTCATCACTCTGATGCAGCCCAATCGTCATCCTCCCATCGCTGAGAATCGCCCACGGCCACGGCTTATCAAACTTCTTCGCCTCGAATCCCAGCTTGCGATACCACTCCACCGATTCATCGCGGTTGGCCGTGTGAATGCTGAACTCCCCAAAATTTCCCAGCAGCGAATTGGGCTTCCTAGGCTCGGCCACAGGCGCATGGTCCCGCTGAATCAGCGCCAACTGCTGCCCATTGGGATCGCTGAAATTTGTGACATTCACCTTCCGCGCGCACGCCACTTCCGTCGAATACATGATCCCCAGCCCCTCCAGCCGCTGCACCTGTTTTGGCGCATCGCTCGTGTAATAATCCAGCCGCGGCGAAGGAAATTCGCACTCATCCAGCCGCAGATGAATCACCCCATCGCTCATCACCACAAACGGCACCGGCTCCCCGCCCTCCTCCACCGCCACAAACCCCAGCTTCTCATAAAACGGCCGCACCGCCCTCACACCCCCGCTCACCTCCCGCAGTGAAATCGCAATCTGCACATAAGCCGCCAGCGGCCTCTCGCTGGCCGCCTGCTTCTGCAATGCCGGCTTCTCCTTCGCCGCACACCCCACCATCAACCCCGCCAAAATCATGATGACCCACTTCATCCACCACCTCTTTCCGATCTGCGCAAACCTGCGTCATCTGCGTCATCTGCGTTCCACTCTTCTCTTCATCCGTGTCCATCTGTGTTCATCTGTGTTTCCATTCCTCCCCGTTTTTCCTCGTCCCGCAAATCGCCACTTCCATCCCCAACTCCTCGGCCATCGCCGCCTTCACCATCATCGCCCGATCCGCCCCCGCGGCCGAATTCGCATATGCCACCTGAATATGATTCGCCTTGTGCCTCCCCATCATCTGATCGCGCGAAATCCCATACGTCACCGCATGCATAATCGGCCACTGCGATGTCGTCGCATCCCACCTCCGCTGCGTCTCCTCTTTGGGCAAGGCGACAACCCCCGCCCTCCCCAAATCCATTTTCAATCTCCCATCCGCCACATAAATCCGCGACCAGACAATTTCCCCCGGCCTGGAAATCCCCTTCAGTGTCCCCCCACCCAATCTAAAATACATCGCCGGCTGTCTCTCACTGCTCGCCCCCCTCCATCCATCCACAAAATGCGCGGGCGGCGCTGCCCCCGAAATCAAAAACACCCACACATAATCCTTCACCGTCCCCGACCGATCCACATCCCCCCACCGCAAATCATGCAATGTGTTTTCCACCGGCTGATGCAGCGCCTTGTGTACCCGACGAGTCATCATCCCATCCAATCCCGCGCACTCATCCACCTCATTGAAGTGAACAATCGGCTCACCCTCCCTGATGATGTGCGACCCATCCCGGCTCATCACCGGCGGCCGGTGGGAATTGTTCAACATCCCCTCCACCAGGTCGGACGCCGGCAGCAAATCCTTCAGCCCCTGTTGATACTGAATCCCAATCGCCTCGCACCCAAAATCCTCGGCCATTCGCGCGGCCGCCACATACATCTTGCACTGCAATTGAACCTGCGGCCACGTGAGCTGCGACTCCTCGCTCGCCCCCACCACAAACTTCATCCCCGCATCCTCCATCCATCTCCGCGTCTCCGCCGCCTCCTGTTCCTTCACCTGCATCGTCTCGTAATAGAGCGCTGACTGGCTCAATCTCTCCTTGAAAACCCCCGTCTGGTGCAGCAATTCATCCGGAATGATCGCGTTGTACATCCCCATGCACCCCTCGTCGAAGACGCCCATGATCGCCTTCCCCCGCCGCAATTCCTCGGCCAGCTTCTGGCCCAGTTTTCGTTCACTGCGTCCCACCCTCATTTCCGAAAACTTCCTCACGTGCCCCGCCCGATGCCGCGTTTTTCCTTTCCGCAGCCACTCGGCCAGATGTCTCGTGAAAAACTTGTCCTTAAAATCCTCCGACCAGATCGTCGAATATTCCACGCCCGCCTTGGTCATCGATCCGTTGAGATTCAGCATCCCCACCAATCCCGGCCACTGCCCCGACCAGTTCGCCACCGTCAAAATCGGCCCCCGATGCGAAATCAACCCGTGCAGCACATGATGCGAATATTGCCACACCGCCTCCGCCACAATCAGCGGCGCATCCGCATCGATTTCCCGAAAAACTTCCATCCCCTCCTTCTGCGACCCGATAAACCCATGCCCCTCCTTCTCCTTAAACGGATGCGCCCGCACCACGCGAAACCCCTCCTCCGCCACCGCCTCCCCCAGGGCTCTCTCCATCGCCGCCTGCGCCGCCCAACACGTCTGATTGGCGCTGAGCCGCAAATCGCCGTTGGCGATCAGTTGAACTTGCTTCTTCCTCGATCGTCGCATGGATTGCTATTGCTCTCGAATCGCTCGCAGGCGGAAATGCGGATCTTCATCCTCAGGCTCATCCGCCAGTGCCGAAAGCTCCAGATCCTCGATCATCGGCAGCGATTTGCCGATGATCCCGGCCACATCTCCGTGCATCCCCACCGTGTTGCTCAGCACTTTGTCCAAAAGCTTCTCGCGCTTGGCCCACACTTTCTGGATGACCTTCTTCTCGGCCTCCAGCTCCTCCCGCATGCACTGAAACCCCTCCACGATTGCCATCACCCGCGCCTTGAATTGCGGCCCGGAAATGTACTCGTACACCAGCTCCATTTTTCCCTGCATCCCTTCCACCGACCGCCGCGCCGCCGCCACCTCGATCAGCGTCAACCGCAACGCCCCCGCCAATTGCAGCGCCAATGCAGGCGTTGTCACCCAGATCCCCTCCCGGCATTCAAAGCTCGCAACATCTTTCGGCATCGCGCTGGAAACAATCACCCCAATCTGCGCCTTGGCCGCCAGCTTGTCATCCTTGAGCTTCCCAAGCCACCCGTCGCTCCATGTTTTCGTCCGCTTGCACTCCCAGATGATCACCCCGCAAGCATGCCCCATTTCATCTTTCACATGCTGCAACACATCCCCCCCATGAATCCCCTTGGCCACTTCGACAACCTCATCTTCCTCAAAACACCCTCGCAGTCTTCCCTCCAAATCCACCTCCAGCGCCTCCCCTTGCGCCTGCTGCGAGCCTTGCTCCACCTTGCGCTTCATCTCGTCAACCTGACGCTTCCATC
The DNA here is from genome assembly GCA_041482675.1 of Tepidisphaeraceae bacterium. Classification (GTDB taxonomy): domain Bacteria; phylum Planctomycetota; class Phycisphaerae; order Tepidisphaerales; family Tepidisphaeraceae; genus JBGPEF01. Next base: position 10,680 of record JBGPEF010000097.1, read on the forward strand.
CTTCCTCTTTCTTCGCAAACTCCAACTCCTTCAGCCGAAATTCCTCATCCTTCTGTTTCGCAACCGCCTCCTTCACCAAATCCGTCCGCCGCGCCACCTCCAACTCTAACGCCTTCTTCTCCTCCTCAAACTCCGCCTTCTCCTGCCGCAATTTCAGCTCCGCCCCCTGCGCCTCGGCCAGCTTCTTATCCTTGGCCGCCAGCTTCTCCTGTAAATCCCGCATCCCCAGCGTCATCTCCTCCAGCGCTGCCTTCTTCGCCTCACCCCGAATCAGCTCCCGCTCGGCCTCGATTTGCCTCGCTTTCTCAACCTCAAACACCCGCTTCTGCTCATCCAGCTCGCGCTTTTGCTTCAACAATTCGAGCTGCTGCCTCTCGGCCGCCAGCAGCTTCTTTCCCTTCTCCTCGATCTGCGCCTGTAGATCGCTCAACTGGATGCTGACCTGCTCCTTGGCCTTGCGCATCTGCTCGGCCACGATCTTGGCGCGCTCCTCCACCAACCTCTGCGCAAGCTGCTGCTCCAGTTTCTCCACAATCGGCCGCTCAATGGCCGCCGTGAGGGGGAAACTATGCTGGCACTTGGGACAGGTTACTGATGTTGATTCCACCTCTGCCTCCATCCGTGATTCCCCGGTAGGTCGGGCACTCTTGCCCGACGCCGATGCACTCACCCGCGCCCGGTAGGTCGGGCACTCCTGCCCGACGCGGATGTACTCATCCGCACTTCCTCAGTCTACCCTCCCACTATCCCCTTCGCAGCAGAATGAGCACCACAACCCCCAGCAAAATCCGATACACCCCAAACGGCGTGAACGTCCGTTTGCGAATGTACTCCATGAACACCGCGATCACCCCCCACGCCACCAGAAACGACACCAGCGTCCCCACCAGCAGCAGCAGGATCTGCTGCCCACTCATCCCTCCCGCGCCGTTCAGCAGGCTGTATCCTGCCGCCGCCGACATGGCCGGAATCGCCAGCAGGAAACTGAACTCCGCCGCCGCCTGCCGCGACAAACCTCCCATCAATCCCGCGATGATCGTGGCCGCCGATCTTGAAGTCCCCGGAAACAAAACCGCCAGCACCTGCGCGCACCCAATCCACATCGCCTGCCCCCAGGTCAGGTGCTCGATCTGCCGCGTGCGCGTCCCCGGCCGCGCCCACTCCACCACAATCATGATCAGTCCCCCGATCAGCAGCGCCAGCGCGATCGGCACCGGCCGCTCCATGTACTTCTCCACCCACTTGTGAAACAGATACCCCACCGCCAGCACCGGAATCGTCCCCAGGATCACCATCATCACCACCCGCTGCGAAACCGTATTCCCGCTGACGCTTCCCGAGAGCAACTGCACAATCCGGTACCGAAAATACACCACCACGGCCAATATCGCCCCAATCTGAATGAACACCGTGAACATCTTCCAAAACGGCTCATCCAGGTTGATGCTCATCCACCTCTCGCACAGCAGCAGATGCCCCGTCGAGCTGACCGGCACAAACTCGGTCAGCCCTTCAACGATCCCCAGAATAATTGTCTTCCAAAGTTCTCCCATGTTTCCATCCTGAGCCTTGAATATGTAGGGTGGGGCTTGCCCCACCGATAGTTGCCGAGATATGCGGTGGGGCAAGCCCCACCCTACGTCAGCTTCTGCGCCCGATATAACGACATCGCCTTCTGAATATACTGAATCCCACTAAACAGCGTGATCGCCACCGTCCCCCAAATCCCAAAGTCCCTCAAATGTCTCGCGGCCGTCTCGATGCCCATCTCTTTTAGCCGCTCGTGATAGTTCACATAAACCAGGATCACCAGGATCGTCCCCGACTGAAACCCCAGCTTAAACTTCCCCGCAAAAGCGGCCCCAAAATTCTCCCCCGCCGATTCCGCCGCCCCACGCAAACTCGTCACCAGCAATTCTCTCGCCAGCAGAATCACCACGATCCCCGGCGCAACCCCGGTGATGGTTCGAAAAACAGGGTCGCCCGCCGGAAACGAGGGATCGGGAATCACGAAATTCTTCCCCGCAAAAAAAATGAACGTCCCCAGCACCAGGATTTTGTCCACAAACGGATCGACAATCCGCCCAAACGCCCCCTCGACATGCCATTTGCGGGCCAGATATCCATCCAGAAAATCCGTCACCAGCGCGATGACGTAAATCACAAACGCCACATTCAGCAGCCAGTTCCCCCGCCCCTCATACTGGTACCAGGCCAACATGGCAAAAAATACAAACGCCAGCACCAGCCGCAGCCCCGTGAGGGCGTTAGGGACGTGACGAAACATGCAGAAGGTGATTGTAAGGGCAATTGACCACCCGGCAAAGCCGACCGATGATTCACTGTCCGGTTGCAATAGAAATGTCACGGTTTCTGTTGCAATAGAACTGTCCTCTTTCCGGGTATTCCCGCGTGTAAGTCTCGCGCAGGCGCAGCCGGAGCGAGACTTACACGC